>DBFP01000052.1 GCA_002294405.1 Anaerolineales bacterium UBA877
CGGGAATGCACGCATGAACGACTCATTACCACTGAATAGGCGCATCAGCAGGCTGATTACACCCCCTCCCATGCGCCCGCCTCCCTGGCTTGCATGGCAGGCTCCGGCTTTTTCTTTTTTCTTCAGCACAGACCGGATATCTATCCGCGCATGAGTCGGGTAATTCACCTCAGCAATGGGCACCAGGTCTATATCCCCGTTGGCACCAAATTTATGCGGGTCTCTCCCAAAGATCGGCAGGATCTTAACTGCGAATTTCAGCAGCCCATTGGGCATCTTGTGGAAGAACAATCGCTCAGGAGTGAATACGGGGAGGTCACCCGTCGCAAATTCCGGGTTTCCCGACTGCTCGAAGGCGCGTACAGTCGCCCTCTGTATGGCAATGTGATCCGGGTGACGGTAACCGCCGATGGGATCAAAGGTCAGGACGATTTGCGGTTTCAACTGCCTGATATAACACACCACATTTGCTGCCACTTCGTCCAGCGGCTGGGCAGCCAGCGCACGGGGGTGGGTATTATCCTTGGATCCGGGCATGCCTGAGTCCCGGTAATCCAAAAAATGGACATCTCGCAGCCCCAATATCCCTGCCGCGCAACGCAGTTCAGACTCGCGCAACATGGCGATGGATTCAAATCCTTTCATCAATTCCGCGCTCGCTTCCCCAACCTCTCCCCGGGTCGCACACACCAGGTGCACATCCACCCCGCGCGAGGCATACAGGGCCAACGTGCCGCCCATGCCAAATGATTCGTCGTCAGGATGTGCCAGGACAGCCAGGAGGGTTAAATTTGACATGTGGGTTCACCTGTTTAAAAAATTGTTCGGAGGAATGCACGGATCTGCTAATAAACGGGCAGAGTTGGGTTCACTTCCGTTGCCCAGGCATTGATCCCCCCACATAAATTCTTCACTTTCCGAAACCCTGCACTGAGCAGGATTTCCAGCGCGCGTGTTGAGCGGATCCCAGCCTTGCAAAAGAGGACAATCTCCTGTGCCGAGTCCAATTCCCCAAGGCGCGCTGCCAGCACACCCAACGGGATGTTCTCCGCACCGTCTATATACGAGATTGCCAGTTCATGCGGCTCGCGCACGTCTATCAGGCGGATCTTGTCACCCTTCTTGAGTTTTTCAGCCAATTCCCCGGCGGTAATATTCCATTCCACCATGGAAGAGCCATCAACATGCTCAATCCCGGGCACCCCGCAAAACTCAAAATAATCCACCAATTCTGTGATCTCTGGATGCGGACCGCATATCTTGCACACTGGGTTCTTTCTCAATTTCACAAATTCGAACGTCATGTCCAGGGCATTATATAGCAGCAGCCTCCCGGACAATGATGAACCGATCCCGAGCAGAATCTTGAGTGCCTCTGTCGCCTGGATTGTCCCAATCGTCCCGGGAAGAATGCCCAATACGCCCGCGTCTGCACAAGAGGGGACCAGTCCTGGGGGAGGCGGTTCGGGGAACAAACAACGGTAACAGGGGCCTTCCCTGGCATAAAAAACGCTCGCCTGCCCTTCAAAACGATAGATCGCTCCATAAACTAGTGGTTTGCCGGTCAACACGCACAAATCGTTGGTCAGGTAGCGGGTCGGGAAATTATCGCTACCATCGATGATGACATCGTACGGCTCAGCGATCCTCATTGCATTGGCGGACGTAAATGGGTCGTTATATGCATCCACCCGGATGTCAGGATTCAGATCCAAAAGGCGGGTACGGGCGGATTCGACCTTGAGCCTGCCCACCGTGCCGGTTCCATGCACCACTTGGCGCTGCAGATTGGACTTTTCCACCACGTCATAATCCACCAATCCGAGGTGACCGATCCCGGCGGCTGCCAGGTAAAGCGCCACTGGTGACCCCAGTCCCCCTGTTCCAACGATCAGTGCCGAAGAGGCTTTAAGCTTGCGTTGGCCGCCCAGCCCCACCTCTGGAATGAGCAGGTGCCTGGAATACCGCAGGATCTCTTCACGGGTAAGTTCAGGAAGCATATCAACCCCCGGCAATGGATGGAACAAGGGTAAGGATATCCTCTGGCTCCAGAGGTGTCTCCAGTCCTTGCAGATCACGAATATTAACCTGTTTTAAGAACAGATTTACAAACGCCCGCAGCGAACCATCCTCCTTGCAAAGATGTGGACGGAAAGCCGGGTATTGGGTTAACAGTTCTTCCAGGACGGATCCTGCCGTGGACCCCTTCAACTTGACTTCCGCTAGGCCGTTTACGTATGGACGCAGTGGATTGGGGATTTTTATCAAGGGCATGACTGTATTTTAGTCCAACAAGACCGAAAAGTCTAACGAGTAAACCCGCCGTTGAATGAATGGGGTCATATCGTGAAATCGTGCCCGTCCCATGTCTCTCCCACGGGAGCGTGAATGTGTTCCTTTCGATCGTTCCCATCCACACGCGCCTCGAGACTATCCACCCGGTCCAGCAGCTGTCTCAGGGTCACTCCAATAATATCAGGCAGCGAGTTGTGATTCAGATCCGGGGCATCCCCAGCATGGTGCAGTTGTGAGCGGATTACCACCTGCCCGGGTACCCCCACTACCACCGAGTTGGGCGGCACCGAGTTGACCACCACTGCGTTGGCGCCAATCCGGGAATCTTCGCCGATGGTAATGGCACCCAGCACCTTGGCACCTGCTCCGATCACCACCCTGTCACCAATGGTCGGGTGGCGTTTGCCCTTTTCAAGGCTTGTCCCACCAAGGGTTACTCCGTGGTAAATGGTCACATCCTCACCGATCTCAGCCGTTTCTCCGATGACAACCCCCATGCCGTGGTCAATGAAAAATCCAGGGCCGATGATCGCCCCTGGATGGATCTCGATTCCGGTTAATGCACGGGTAATTTGTGAAAGCCAGCGGGCGATAAATTTGAGATTGTGCTTCCACATCCAATGGAAGATGCGCTGCATCCAGATGGCATGCAAGCCGGAATAAACCAGGAACACTTCCAGTCGTGATCGTGCCGCCGGGTCTCGTTCCAGGACCGAGGAAATGTCCTGTCTCATCATGCCAAAAAACCTCCTCAACCCGTGCGGGTGGGAGATCACTGGGTAGGATTGGGCTATTTCAGTCGCCATGGAATTCTCCTTCTCCTCTCCACGCGGGGAGAGGCTTTCGTGAACGTCATTCGGACAGGTTCGCAAAAAGTGGAGTCGATAGGTAGCGTTCCCCGAATGAGGCGATGATGACCACGATCAACTTCCCGGCATTCTCAGGTCGGTCCGCCACCTGAATCGCTGCCCATGTGGCTGCGCCGGATGAGATCCCCACGAGCAAGCCCTCCTCCTTTGCCATGCGCCTGGCAGTCTCCAGGGCATCATCGTCTTTTACGCGGATGATCTCGTCGAATATTTTTACATTCAGCACTTCAGGAATAAAACCCGCGCCAATGCCCTGGATCTTATGCGGTCCCTTCGATCCTCCCGAAAGGACGGGGGAGCCGTCCGGCTCGACAGCCACCACCTTGAATTTTGGATTCCGACTCTTGATCACCTCCCCGACACCGGTGATGGTGCCCCCGGTGCCAACCCCTGCCACCAGGAAATCCGCCTTTCCATCCGTATCCCGCCAGATTTCTTCGGCGGTGGTCGTCCGGTGGATTTGTGGGTTGGACGGGTTCTTGAATTGCTGGGGGAGGAAATATCTTGAATCCGAGGCGGCTAATTCTTCTGCCTTCCTGATCGCCCCGTCCATGCCTTCCGAACCGGGTGTCAGGATCAATTCCGCTCCATAGGCACGCAGCAGCATACGCCGCTCCTTGCTCATCGTTTCCGGCATGGTTAAAATGCAATGATAGCCTCTTGCCGCGCAGACCATCGCCAGGGCGATTCCGGTATTCCCGCTCGTAGGCTCAAGGATGATCGTATTGGGTTTGATCTTGCCGGTTTTTTCAGCTTCATCGAGCATGGCTACCCCGATGCGATCCTTGACGCTGTGTGCTGGATTGTAAAACTCCAATTTGGCGACAATTTGCGTTTTTGCCCCTGCCGGGATGCGATTTAGCCTTACCAGGGGTGTGTTACCGACCAGTTCAGTTACATCATTTGCGATTTTCATTGTCAGATCTCATTTCCATATCGAAATAACTGTTGGTTGATGATTGTTGCAAACGAAAAGGACGGCGCGATGCGCCATGCGCAAAATGAATTTCGCATGCGGAGATTCGTCAGCCGTCCTTCTGTGATTTGTTGATTTAATTGGGAAACATTTAATTCATCATCTCACGAGGCGGCTGCGATCCCCGCCTCAGACACATTCATCGGCACATGAAAATTCTCCCGAATATTTATGACTATTATGATAAATATTATACGATAAAACCTATGTTTGTCAAGGATAATAAAAAGGGGCGGGAGTGGTCCCGTCCCTTCCCTTCCTGGTTTATTCGTCTGCCTTGCTTTTTTCAAGTTCCTTTTGATGGGCGGCAATAATATCCTGCGCCATGTGATTCGGTACTATTTCATAGCGGTCGAATTCCATCGCAAAAACTCCGCGTCCGCCGGTCATCGATCGGATGACGGTGGTATAGCGCAGCATCTCTGCCTGTGGGACCTGGGCTACGACCACCGTGCGCCCGCGCTCCGATTCCGTCCCCTGAACCCGCCCGCGGCGGCTGTTTAGATCGCCCATTACATCCCCCATGTTGGCATCCGGTACTGTGATGCGCACATTCATGATCGGCTCGAAAAGGACCGGACCCGCATCCCTTACCGCCAACTTGAATGCTTCCCGCCCGGCGATTTCGAACGCCACCGGCTTCGAGTCAACCGGGTGTTCCTTGCCATCATATACGATGACCCGAACATTGCTCAACGGAAAGCCAGCCATCACCCCTGTTTGCAGGGTGGCATGAATGCCTTTTTCAATAGCTGGTAAATATGATTTTGAAAGGTTCATTCCGACCAGTTCATCGGTGAAATCAAACTCCATTTCCGGGCACGGCTCGATCCTCAACCAGACCTCACCGAACTGCCCTGCCCCGCCGGATTGTTTCTTATGCCGGTACATGGCATCGGCTTTCTTGGTTATACCCTCCCGATAGGGGACCTTCGGTTCAGCAGTCGTCAATCCCACCTGGAGCTTGCCTTCAGCCCGCCGGATGGCCACATCGATGTGCTGATCCCCCATGCCCTGCAGGATGGTCTGCCCGGTCACCTGTTCCTGGTGCCAGGAAAGAGTCATATCTTCCTCACATAATCGGGTGAGGGTCGGGCTGATCTTGGCAGCATCAGCCTGGGTCTTGGGTTTGATCGCCACCCGGAAGAGGGCGTTCGGATATTTGGGGACCGGCAGGGTCAATGGATGGTTTTTATCGCTCAATGTGTCTCCGGTGGAAGTGACACTCAACTTGGCTACAATCGCAATATCCCCGCTGTGAACCACCTTGATCGGCATCGTTTCCTTGCCGCGCATGATGGCCAGACCTGCCATGCGCTCTTCCGCACCTTTGGTCGAATTCCAAATGCGGGAATCACCGTGAAGGGAACCCGAATAGATCCTGAAATATGTCAGCCTGCCGACGAAGGGATCAGCGGTGGTTTTCCACACATATAGAGCCAGGGGACCTGTATCAACCGTGGGCAGTATTTCTTCGCCGCTTTTTCCCTGGGCAACAATTTCTTTCTCCTTGGGGGAGGGGAACAGGTTGATGATGGCATCCAGGAGGGGCAAGACACCTTTTTCATGCCCGCCGGAAGCCACAAAAACCGGGAGGTAGGCCTGGGAACGGATGACTGCCTTCAGACCCCGCATTAGTTCTTCGGTGGTCAATTCACCGCTTTCCAGGTACTTTTCAAGGAGAACATCTTCACCTTCAGCCGCGGCTTCAACGAGCCTGGTCCTGGATTCTTCCGCGGCTGGTTTGAGTTCGGCAGGAATCTCTTCTGCTGTCTTTCCTTCCCCGGCATATGCTTTCATCGAGATCAGGTCGATAACCCCTTTGAAACTTGCACGTTCTCCCCAGGGTAGCTGCACGGGGATCAGCCGGGTGGGGGAAAATTCCTGCACAGATTCCATTGCCTTTTTAAAATCTGCATTATCCCGGTCCATTTTATTGATCACCAGGAAACGAGGAAGGTTGAAAGTGTCGCAGTATCCCCAGTCAATCTCCGTCCCCACTTCCAAACCGGCGACGGAATCAACCAGCAGGATGGCACCATCCGCCACCCGTAATGCAGATATGACCTCGCCTATAAAATCGGTGTATCCGGGCGTGTCCAGGACGTTGATCTTGTGATCCTTGTATTCGACCGGGAGGACACTCGTGGAAAGGGAAAGTTTCCTGCGCACCTCTTCATCTTCAAAATCGGAAGTGGTGGATCCATCATCAATCTTGCCCAGACGTGTGATCCCTCCGGTGGTGTGCAAAAAAGCCTCTGCCAGCATGGTTTTACCACCCGAACCATGTGAGACAAGGGCGATATTTCGGATAAACTCGGTAGTATACTCTTTCATGAAAAGACCTCGCGTGAAGGATTGGCGGATGCCAGCCGCCTGATTATAAGGGAAGTTACCACAACCGTCAAAGAATTCTTGCCTGCGTTTGGAAAAATGGACCATTGATGGAGGAGAAAAACTGGTGATCTTCAATCAATATTCCGCAATCTGGTTGGCAGCATTTTTACTGGTCATTGCCGGGGTGATACTCCTGCGTCGAAGATCCAAATGGCCCCAAGTCCTGGCATTTGCGATATTGGTTCTCGCCTTGGTCATCGGATGGATATTTTTACATCCCTCCCAATCCTCACAGATCAATAACGCTGCCCAGGTACAGGCGAGCATAGGCGGCGGCACACCCGTCTTACTCGAGTTCCAATCTCCATACTGAATTGCCTGCACAGCAATGAAACCCATCGTGGATGGGATCGAGAAACAATACACCAAGCGCCTGCTCGTCATCCGTGTGAATATCCAAAGTGAGACCGGGAGCACCCTGGCGCCCATCTATGGTTTTCAATACACGCCTACTTTCATTTTCTTTGATGCTGATGGAAAGGAACTCTGGCGCTCAGTGGGTGGAATAGATGCGGCCAAGGTTGGTGAAACTCTGAAGTGAGCCTTTTCAGACGCCTGCTTTTTAACCTGTGGTACTTCCATCACCCACCCTGGGATGGCGGCATCGTCCCACCCGAAGTGGAAGAATTCATTCGGGAAAATCCCCCTGGTTGTGCCTTGGACCTCGGATGCGGTACCGGTACCTCTAGCCTTGCGCTCGCCCGGGCTGGATGGCAGGTCACTGGTGTGGATTTCTCCTGCGTTGCCATCCGCATCGCGACTCAAAAGGCTGTCAATGCAAATATCGAAGTTAATTTCCGCACCTTGGATGTGCTCCACATCCCCTCCTCTTTGTTTAGTCCCCCCTGTAACTTGGTTCTTGATGTCGGGTGCTTCCACAGCCTCGGTTCTTCAGAAAAAACCGTTTACCTCGATCAGTTGAGCAGGCTTTTGGCAACCGGAGGTACTTGGTTGCTTTATGGGTTTTTCAAGCAGAAAGGGGAGGCAGGTCCTGGATTGATTCCGGAGGACCTGTTATATACCCGGCTCACTTTAATAAAACATCAGGACGGGATGGACAGAATGACCCGCCCGAGTGCGTGGTTTTGGTTTCAAAAAGGGTAACTATTCCATGTAGCAGGGTACATTCCACCTGATTTACAGATTTATTCAAAATCTGGTTTAATGCATTAATCAACAAATCGCATGAAAACCTGGTTACCCAGCAGACGGCCGCGTTTCGTAAGATGCAGGATCGGTCCTGACCACTCGAGCAAATCTAACCCCGTCAGATCATCAATTTCTCTTCCGAAAACATCCCTCAATGAAACCCCAAACCTATTCTTGAATCCATCTGCGGAAACCCCCTCTCTTGTCAAGCGTAATCCCGTCATCAAGGTTTCCTGCATTTCCACGTGCTTGGAAATATTTATTTGGTGGACTGTCGCAGGAGTTATTGGAAAAGGATGAGCGGAATTTACCAGGTCGCCTTTGACTCGCTCGATATAAGTCTTAATTCTCAGAACATTGGATACGCGCAATCCATTTGCGCTGCCATGGGCACCCGCCCCAAAGCCAAGATAAGGGAGATTCCTCCAATACTGCAGGTTATGCAGGCACTGCCGGCTCCGCTTGGCCCAGTTCGAAATCTCGTACTGCTCAAAACCGCTTTCATCCAGTTTTTGCCCCGCCCACTCATACATGTCTGCCGCGCCATCCGGATCTGGTACTGACATCAGCCCGTGGCGCGTCCAGTGCTCGAATGGGGTTCCGTGCTCCACGGATAGCGCATAAAGCGAGAGGTGATCCGGATGCAGACCCAGAATCAAATTAACCGTGGCTTGCCACCGGTTCATGGATTGCCCGGGGAGGCCAAAGATTAGGTCCAGGCTGAGATTATCAAACCCTGCCTGCCTGGCCCATTTCACCGCGTTGATCACATCGAAATAATCGTGAATTCTCTCAAGCTGGCGGAGTTCTTCCGGGTGTGCCGATTGGACTCCCAGGCTGAGGCGGTTAAAGCCAAGACTGTGGAGGTCCTTCAAAGAATCACGTGTCACGGTACCGGGGTTGGCTTCCAGCGAAATTTCTGCTCCCCCCAAAACATCATAATGTTCTCGCACTTTGCTTAGGATGGATTCAAACTGTTCAGCCTGCAGTAGCGAGGGGGTGCCGCCGCCAAAAAAAATCGTGTGGACCTTCAATCTCCCTGCAGCCGAACGGGCTGCAATTTCAATTTCATAGTTGAGCGCCTCCACATACTCCGGGATATGAGATTCCTGCCCGGCATAGGTAGTAAAGTCGCAGTAGGCGCAGCGATGGATGCAAAACGGAATATGGATATACAGGCTAACCATNNCCAATCCCAGTCCGAAGGGTATCAATTTACCGAATAAGCCGGTGATATTCCCCAGTGCTATGACGGTGCCGCTCTTTCCGGGCATGGCTGTGTAAAAATTGCCCTGCAAGATGGCATACCAGCCGGAGTTNNCTGAGGCGTAAATAGTTAAGACCGCGTACTCTCTCAAGCAGGGGAATTAGGAGAAAATCCCCCAACAGACCGAATCCGGTCCAGACTGCAACCGCGAGGGCGGCGTTTGCCGGGGTGAATTTTGCAACATCCACAAAATACAGTGCCAAATAACCGTATAACACGTCCAGCATCAGGTCGGAGAATTCCAGCAGGATCAACCAACGAACCACTTCGCCTCTCTTGAAGGCTTGCAGTGCATTGCGGATCCCCTCCCATATTGTCTGAAGTTTGGGAAGCGCTGGGTGTTGTAATGAAGGGTGTGGAAGAAGTCGCCATGCGACTGCAAGCGCCAGTAGAGCCAATCCTGTCAAAATAAAGAAAACCCCCCTCCAGCCAAAACCGATGAATGCCGCCCCGCTCAGCAGCAACGGACCGAGAAAAACCCCCACCGACCCGGCAAAGGTCCAGCGCGCCATGTTGTGCTCGTGGCGGGTTGGGTCCGAGTCCATGAGCGTTGCCTGCGAAAGGCTTACAAACGCGCCAGAAGACGGATTGAAAATAATGAATGAGATCAGCAAAAAAATAAAATTATGGCTGATCGCGGTCAGAAAACACGCCAGGACAAAGAATATCCCCCCGCCCAGGATCAGAACCCGCCGTTTCCAGACATCTCCCAGGATGCCCAGGAAAGGTTCGATGATGTTCCCGATAATTCCCGGCAGGCTCAGCGCCACCCCAATCTGGATGTAATTCAAATGCAGGTCGCTGCGCATCAACGGCCAGGCTGATTCCGTCACGCCGAAGATGAGTTCGTCAATGAACTCGATGAGCAGAAAAATGAAATTGACCATGGTGATGATAAAAATAATTGGAATGGATCATAAAAGTGGAGGGTGTCCCCGGTTTATTTTTCATCTTCCGTTACCATCTTCATCCGGGCAACAAGAACAGCGGGGATTTCGCTGAAGTTGCCTCCCCAATCAAGCTGCATGTCCTGCGGGTGATTCGGTGGGAAAGCGCGTTCTTCAAACCCGTCCAAAATAAAACCGTATTTGAACCCCAAGTTAAGATAATATTCCAGCGGGCGTTCAAAGTACACCTGGGATCTTTTCTGCCCGCGCAATGCCACACCATGGGCATGATAGGGCGTCATATAGCGGGAGATTTTTACTGAATAGATTTCCTTGATTTCCCCATCCACATCCATTTGTTCAACCATGCGTACCGCCGAGGCATTATTGAATGCTGGATGGGTCACTGCAAAAACAAAAATACCTCCGGGTTTTAATAATTTGGGAAGGCTTCGAAACAGGGGATCAACATCGGCGATGTCGAAGAGGGCCATGTTGCACAGTGCGGATTCAAAGGTATGTTCACCCAGGGATTGCAAGTCAGTCTCGATTGTTGCATCCAGGATATGATAGCTTGGATTCCTGTTTAATGATGAATCACGCTGGCGCGCCAGGGTGATAAGTTCGGGTGAGAAATCGAACGCAACAACCTCCGCCCCCAACGACGCCATTCTTCGGGAATAAATCCCGTTTCCGCATGCTGCATCCAGGATTCTTTGACCGGGTCGGGGATCCAGCAAACGGACGATGGCTGGCCAGCACAGCACATTGACAAAATCGTTGCCTTCGTCAGCCATGCGGGCATCCCACGCAGCTGCATTCGCATTCCAGGCTTTCCGTGTTTCTTTGTTTAATTTGCCAGGTATTTTGTCCGTAATACGATTTCCTTGGATCTAAAGGGATCTTATGCCAGGAGCCTAAGCGGCTCTTCCAGAAATCCCGCAAGCGCCTGCAAGAATTTGGCTGCCTCGACCCCGTCGCTGACCCTGTGATCCACAGATAGGGTCGCTTTCATCCGCCAACCTGGTTTTATTACGCTTCCCTCCATTACTGGCACCTGGCGCGCCGATCCGACCGCCAGTATCGCTGCCTCGGGGGGGTTGATGATGGCGGCAAAGTTCTCGACATCATACATGCCCAGGTTGGAGATCGAGAATGTCGAACCTTCGATATCGTCGGACTTAACCTTGCCTTCCCGCGCTCTGCCTGCCATGGCTTTTAATTCTGCTGCGATCTGGCGCAAAGATTTCTGGTCCGCATCCCGGCAAACGATTGTCAGCAAACCTCCCTCCACAGATACTGCAACCCCGATATTGATTATTCCATGCTGAAGGATTGAATTTCCGTCCAGGGAGGCGTTCAGGTTGGGGAACTGGCGCAGGGTCAGCGCGGTCGCCTTGATGATGAAATCGTTCACTGAAAGTTTTTCAGCCTCCGGCACGATCCTGTTGAATTGCGCCCGAAGGTCCATCAGTGTATACATGTTGTAATCGTGAGTGACATAGAAGTGCGGGATGGTCGTCTTGGCTGCTTCCATGCGGCGACCCACCGCGGTGCGAAGTTTGCTGATTGGGATTTTCTTGTCACTTAATCCTTGAGAGGCATACACCGGGACAAAGTGAGCTTGGTCAATTTGGTCCCTGGCTGGTGGCACATCGCTCGCCAAGGCAGATTCGACATCTCTGCGCACGATCCTCCCACCCGGTCCACTGCCCTGGATGTTGTTCAGTTCCAACCTTCGATCTTGGGCAACCTTCTTCGCCAGGGGACTCGCTTTTAAATGACCTGTCGGCATCGCCGGAACAACTTCAGATTTGTGCAATTGGGAGGCAGCTGACGCTCCGGGGAGCGCGACGGGATGAGATTCGATTTCCGGATTTTTTCCCGATCCCGGTTTCACTGGTTCTTCAATTTTTTCGTCTGCCGTCCCGATGATCGCCATCGGGGTATTCACAGGCACCGTTTCTCCCTCGTTTATCAGCAGTTTGCGGACAACTCCCGAATCTGTTGATTCCACTTCAACTGTGGCTTTATCCGTCTCTATCTCAGCCAGCACATCGCCCTTGTTGACTGATTCCCCCACTTGCTTCAGCCAGCGGACGAGCGTCCCCTCGGCCATGTCGAAACCCAATTTGGGCATGGTGATGGTCGCGGCCATTACAGCACCTCCCTCACGGCTGCCACCACATCTGCCGGTTGTGGCAACGCTGATTGTTCCAGCGCCCGGTTATATGGCAGCGGAACTTCTTTTTGTGCCACTCGTATCACCGGTGCATCTGCATAATCAAAAGCCTGTTCGTAAATGCGGCTGGCAACTTCCGCACCCACACCGTAACTTTTCCATCCTTCTTCTACGATGACCGCCCGGTTGGTTTTCTTGAACGACTCGATTACCAGGTTGGTGTCGAGTGGTCGCAGCGTGCGCAGATCGACAATTTCAGCCTCGATACCCTCTTTGCTTAAATCCTCGGCGGCTTTCATGGAAATATCCAGGCCCTTGGAATATGTCACAATGGTCACATCCTTGCCCTTACGTTGAATGCTGGATTTTCCAATCGGGAGGACGTATTCCCCCTCCGGGACCTCGCCTCGAACTTGATACAGGGTGGCATTTTCAATGAATAAAACCGGGTCATTTGAGCGGATGGCAGCTTTTAATAGACCCTTGGCATCTGCTGGCGTGCCGGGAGAGATGACTTTTATCCCTGGGAAATGAGCAAAGACAACATCCGGGGTCTGTGAATGCGTTGCCCCCAATTGACGTCCCCCTCCGCTAACTGCGCGAATTACCAGCGGCAGCATGAACTGACCTCCAAACATGTAATGCAGTTTGGCAGCTTCATTCACAATCTGGTCCATTGCTGAGAAGGCGAAATTAATCGTCATTAGTTCAGCGATCGGTCGCAAGCCGGTCATGGCCGACCCGATTGCTGCCCCGACGATTGCGGCTTCAGCGATGGGTGTATCCCGCACGCGTTCTGATCCAAAGTGGTCATAAAAACCCTTGGTGACCGCATACGAACCACCCCAGACCCCAACCTCTTCCCCCAATATAAAAACATTCGGGTCCCTTTCCATTTCCTCCCACATGGCTTGGGAAATGGCCTCCCGCATGGTGATGCGTGCCATGTTATTCCTCCTCCGCATAGACCTGGTCGAAAAGCGTATCCAGGGCTGGTTCCGGGCTGGCTTCGGAAAACTCGATGGCTTTCTGAATGTCCTCACGGGCACGGGTGTCAATTTCCTCAAGCCCCCCAGCAGTTGCTTTTTTATTCTTGATCAAGTAGGCGTGGAAAAAACCTATCGGGTCATGTCCTTCCCATTCCATGACTTCTTCATGCTTGCGGTAGCGTTCCGGGTCGCCCATCGAGTGTCCCCGGAATCGGTACGTCATGATTTCCAGCATTCTTGGTCCAGACCCGCTGCGCACGGTCTCAATCGCTTTTTTCGCGGTTTCATAAACCGCCATCACATTCATCCCGTCCACTCTTTCATGCGCCATCCCGTAGCCCTCAGCCTTCTGCTGGATCTCGCTGACGGCTGAAGCCCGGGAAACCTCCGTCCCCATGCCATAAATATTATTTTCGCACACCCACAGCACTGGCAGGGTCCAGACTTTTGAAAGGTTGAGCGCTTCATGAAAGTAGCCTATGTTGGTGGCTCCTTCCCCAAACATGCAAATCGTCACGCCATCGCGGCCTGCATATTTGTCCCCCAGCGCCATCCCGGCAGCAATTGGCAATTGCGCCCCCACGATGGCATGTCCCCCCCAAAAATTCCGGCTGACGTCCGCCAGGTGCATCGAGCCTCCGCGACCCTTCGAAATCCCGGTGGCTTTGCCCATCAGTTCTGCCAGCACCTGGTTGACCGGTATGCCGCAGTTAATGGCGACTCCATGGTCCCGGTATGCGGTGATGACCCGATCCTGCGGCAGGCGTGCGGCAATCAAGCCGGTACTGACTGCTTCCTGCCCGATGTAAAGGTGCATAAAACCACCAATTTTCCCGGCCTGGTACAACTCTGCCCCCTTCTCTTCCAGCCTGCGGATGAGAACCATCTGGTAATATAAATCAAGGCTGCTTTGTTTATTCATTCTTTATTCCTTGCTGCAATAGTTTCCACTTTAATATCAAACTGATTATATCCATTAATTATCTGAATTAGATTTGAAATCCGTTGATTACTTGTCAAGATCACTTTCTTGATTGAACCAGGGGTTATACAAATTCGCCTCCCTCTTGAGGGTATGGTATATTCTCATCCATGCCCATTTCCACTCCCGCCACCCGGTTTCTTGATTTGCGATCCGTCACTTATCGTATTTTCGAGCACCAGGGTATTCCGGATTCGCTTGACCAGGCTGCACTCGAACGGGGTCAAACCCCCGGGCAGATCATCCGCAGCATCTTGTTCAGGGGTGGCAGAGATGATTTCTTCCTGACACTGATGGCCGGTCCGGGCCAGATTTCGTGGCGCAAGCTGCGTGCCCACCTGGGAGTTTCGCGCATATCCATGGCCTCTGAAGATGAGGTGCAGGCTGTTACTGGTTACAAGGTCGGGACGGTTTCTCCGCTCGGTCTGCCTGGCCCTATCCGCATCCTTGCCGATGCCAGCGTTTTCATCCCGGATGAAATATCCCTCGGCTCTGGAGTCCGGGGGGCGGCAATCATTATGAAATCCGAAGATTTGAAACAGGTTTTGGAGACTGTCGAGGTCGGACAATTTTGTTAACCCGGCTCATGACATGTAGCGCTTATAATTACTCGTAGGAAATCCACTCATCAGCAGGAGATACCCATGAGCGAAGAAAAAAATAAATCGGAAGAAAAAAAGCCGGCAGATGGTAAACCGGAGCTGAAAGATAACCTCGTAGAGACAAAACATACCTTGGTGATCAGGGGAAAAGATATCGGGTACACCGTTACTACTGGGACGATGGTTATGAAGGAGGAGACTCCTGACCGCGAAAAGGAGTCTGAGGGCGAAAAGCCCAAAGCGGTCTTCTTTTTTATCGCCTATACGAAAGATGGGGTNNTGGACCAAACCGACCTGGTTTTCATTGACCCGGTCAGCACTGGCTATTCCCGTCCCGTGGAAGGACAGAAAGCCAGGGAATTTCATGCCTTCAAGAAGGATATTGAAAGTGTCGGGGATTTTATCCGCCTGTATACCACCCGTTATGGACGGTGGCTCTCGCCCAAATTCCTGGCCGGTGAAAGTTATGGAACAACACGCTCAGCCGGGCTTTCCGGATATCTCCAGGAACGTCATGGCCTGTACCTGAATGGGATCATGTTGATTTCTGCAGTTCTGGATTTCAGCACGTTGGAATTCGACGCCGGGAACGACCTGCCTTACGTGCTCTTTCTTCCCACGTACGCCGCCACGGCTGTTTATCACGGCAAGGTGCGTACCCGCCGGACCCTTACGAAATACCTGGTCGAGGTGGAGCAATTCGCCGCCGGAGAGTATTCTGCTGCCCTGGCGAAAGGTGCCTCCCTTGGCAGATCCCAAAAATCATTGATCGCCGGGAAATTAGCCCGATATACCGGTCTCAGCCAGGAATACATTGAGCAGGCTAACCTGCGGCCGGTCATCTATCGTTTCTGCAAGCAGCTTCTGCGCGACAAACGCCGCACCGTCGGTCGTCTCGACAGCCGCTTCCTGGGAATGGACCGGGATGCCAGCGGGGAAGTTTGGGAATCCGATCCCAGCATGGATGCAATTATCGGCCCCTTTACCGCTGCATTGTACGATTATGTGCGCAACGAATTGAAGTTCGAATCCGACCTGCCCTACGAGATCTTGAATAGCAAGGTCTGGCCCTGGTCTTTCGCAGATCATGAAAACCGGTATGTTAATGTGGCTGAGACCTTGCGCCATGCCATGTGCGCCAATCCGCACTTGAAGGTTCACGTGGCAAATGGGTATTACGACCTGGCAACCCCATATTTTGCGACCCGCTACACCTTTAACCGCCTCAGCCTGGAGAAGGAGTTGCAGGACCATGTGACCATGAGTTACTACGAAGCCGGGCATATGATGTATATCCATATGCCATCTATTAAATTGCTCAAAGAAAACCTGGCTGCATTTATCCACGACTCCATTAAATAGATCCTTTTCCAAGAGACCCAACACCTTCTGGAGAAGCATTCGTTATTACTATTAACCCCCCATGCGAAAAATCCCGAACCTCCGCTCCTTGTATATGCTACTTATCTCGGTCAGTGTGGGACTTGCCGCCTGCGGACCCAGTGCAGAACAGCAGTTCGCGATGACTGCCGTTGCGGACACAGCCACAGCAGACAGCTGGACTTGGACCCCCAGCCCAACCGAGACCTTTACCCCTTCTTTTACGCCAACCGAAACATCGACAGTTACTCCCTCATTCACCCCCACATCCTCACTCACCCCCACTTTCACTTTTACTCCCACTTACACCTTCACGCCCACCTTCACTTTCACTCCAACCTTCACCTCCACGTTTACGATCACCCCCTCCCCCACCTTTGATTTTCCAAAAGTCACTGTGAACAGGGGCATTGCCGCCTGTCTTTTTGGACCCTCGAAGGCATACCTTTATGCTCGAGATCTGTTACTGGGGGATACCGGTGTTGTTTGGGGAAGGGCTCCTTACGGAAGCAAGTGGCTCTATGTAAAAATGGACAGGTGGCCCCAGAATCCATGCTGGGTATCCCCCTATGTGGTTGACGTGGTGGGCGATGTCAACAAGATGCTGGTTCAGAAAATTCGTCTGCCGGTCACCAATGCCCTCTACGCCCCTCCAACGAATATCAAGGCGGTGCGCGAGGGCGACCAAGTCACTGTATCCTGGGATCCGGTCTGGATGACCCTGGATGACGATCGGGGTTATTTTCTCGAGGTTTGGGTCTGCCAGGGCGGTTATTTCGTTTGGGTCACGGGCTCATTGCCCAACCAATATGTGACCCAGTACACCTTCACAGACGGGGGGGGATGCTCAACCCCCTCGTATGGGGAAATTCGCACGGTTGAGAAGCATGGTTATACTGACCCGGCACCAATCCCCTGGCCTCCATATTAATTATCGATCCGACAAATATTAATTAATATTAAAGATGCCCGACAGGTTTCGGGCATCTTTAATACATTATATATTTGTTACTTGTCTTCAGTGATCTTTTTGCCGCTGTATTTCAGCGCCGAGTGCGCTGCGGATAGTCTCGCAATAGGTACGCGGAAGGGCGAGCAGGAGACGTAGTTGTTACCGATCATGTGGCACCATTCGATGGAGTCGGGGTCGCCGCCATGTTCGCCGCAGATTCCCACCTCCAGCCCGGGACGGGTCTTGCGACCATCGTTAATCGCCATCTGCATTAGTTTACCCACTCCCTCCCGGTCCAACGTCTGGAAGGGATTCTTGGGCAGTATCCCGGCAGCCACATAGGTCACCAGGAAGTTCCTCTCGGCATCGTCACGCGAGTAACCGTAGGTCATCTGGGTCAGGTCATTGGTGCCAAATGAGAAGAATTCAGCCACGGTGGCAATCTCTCCGGCAGTCACAGCCGCCCGCGGGATTTCGATCATCGTGCCGAACTTGTAATGGAGGTCCACCTTCTTCTCTTCGGTGACTGCTTTGGCGATGCGTACAAGGCGGGGTTGGATCCATTCCAGTTCCTTGACCGTCCCCGTCAGCGGGATCATCACCTCCGGCTTGACCACGATGCCGCGTTTGGTGCAGTCCGCAGCAGCTTCGAAAATGGCACGTACCTGCATTTCAACGATTTCGGGCATGGCAATGCTCAAACGTACGCCTCTCAAGCCCATCATGGGGTTGGATTCGTGCAGATTTTTTATGGATGCCAGCAGGTCTTCTTTTTTATTCAAGCCTTTGGTTTTCCCCTTGACGCGCATGGTCACAACTTCTTCAAACAGCTTTTCTTCATCCGGCATGAATTCGTGCAGTGGTGGATCGATCAGGCGAATAATGACCGGGTAACCATTCATGGCTTCGAACAGGCCGTCGAAATCCTTGCGCTGGGTGGGAAGCAGCTTGTTCAGGTATTCTGTGCGTTTTTTGCTCGTTGCAGCCAGGATCATCTTTTGCACGATGGGCAGGCGCTGCTTCTCAAAAAACATGTGCTCGGTTCGGCACAACCCGATCCCCTTGGCGCCGTATGAGCGCGCTCGTTGGGCATCCTTGGGATAGTCGGCATTCGCCCATACCTGCAAACCGGGAGCCTTGCGCCCATCCGGCAGGATGCGGATCCCTTTGCGGGCCGCGACTTCATCCGCCCAACCCAGCAGGGTCAGCAGGTCGGTTTGTTCTTCGATCTTGACTTCCACAGTAGGGATCTTGCCAACGAACACTTTTCCGGTTGTGCCATCCACCGAGATCCATTCACCTTCCTTGACGACTTTACCTTCGGCTTCCATGAATCGCTTCTCAAGGTCGATCTTCATTAAAGACGCGCCAACCACGCAGGGGATGCCGAACTGGCGGGCCACAACCGCCGCATGCGAGGAAGCCCCGCCTTCGCTGGTCAGCACGCCCTGTGAGGCGATCATGCCGTGCACATCATCCGGCTTGGTAAAGGGGCGTACCATGATGACTCTTTGCTTTTCTTCCTTCGCCATGTGCTCAGCCTTGTTGGCATCGAAATAGACCTGGCCGACTGCCGCACCCGGAGACGCATTCACGCCCGTGACGTAATAAGCGCCTGCTTTTTGAGCGGTTTTTAAAGCTGCATCATCAAACTGCGGGTGGAGTAGTGTGTCCACATCGGAGGGGGAAATGCGCAGCACCGCATCTTCCTTCGTAATCAAGCCCTCGTTTGCCATCTCCATGGCGATCTTGATGGCCGCCTTGGAAGTGCGCTTGGCATTGCGGGTCTGGAGCATCCACAATTTGCCGTGCTCGATGGTGAACTCGACATCCTGCATATCCTTGTAATGCTTCTCCAGCCTGGCGGTTATATCCATGAACTGTTTGTAGGCTTCGGGCATCTTCGTGCCGAGGTGCTCGATCGGGTCAGCATTTCGGATGCCTGCCACCACGTCCTCACCCTGGGCATTCAGCAGGTACTCGCCCATCATTTTCCTGTCGCCCGTGGAGGGATTGCGGGTGAACGCCACGCCCGTGCCAGAGTCATCCCCCATGTTTCCAAATACCATGGTCACAATATTGACAGCAGTACCCAGATCGTCGGAGATGTTGGTCGCCTTGCGGTAATCCACGGCCTTCTTGCCATTCCATGATTCAAAGACGGCTTTTGTAGCCAATTTAAGTTGTTCCAATACATCCTGCGGGAATTCAAATCCGGCGTGTTGTTTGTGCAGTACCTTGTATTTTGCCACCAGCAGCTTCCAGTCCTCGGCGGTCATCTCGGTATCGAGCTTATAGCCTTTTTTGGCTTTGTATCTGGATAAAGGATGCTCAAATATTTCATCACTTAAATTAAATACCGTGGTGCCAAACATCTCGACCAGCCGCCGGTAAGAATCATAAACAAAGCGGGGATTCTTGGTCAGCTTGATCATGCCCTCCGCAACCTTGTCATTCAAACCGATGTTGAGAATGGTATTCATCATCCCGGGCATGGAAAATTTCGCTCCTGAGCGGCATGAAACGAGCAGCGGGTTCGAAGGATCCCCCAGTTTCTTCCCGGCTTGCCCTTCAACGATCTTGAGGGCTGTCAGCATTTGCTCCCATTGTCCCTTGGGGAATTGACCCGTTTTACGGAATTCATTGCATGCCTCGGTTGTGACCGTGAACCCCGGTGGAACTGGAACTCCGGCGCGGGTCATATCGGCCAGCCCGGATCCTTTGCCGCCCAGAAGGGCTCTTACTCCCTCCCATGAACCGGCGTATTTTTCGACTTCTGCGACTTCTTGAAAAAGGTAAACCCATTTCTTGCTCTTGGCCATTTTGCTCTCCTGATAAAATAATATGATTTCTTTTCCTGGTCCACTGACGACGGTTGCATTATTCCGCCCGGATAATGTCAAAACACACAATTGGCAAGTTTACCACAAACTGCATCCCACCCGTTCATTATCTTTGGTTTATAAATAAAATAATTGCCTTGCTTCGCGTAGGATTGGTGGAACAGTTTTGTTAAGCGTTTGCAAAGTTCAAGAGGCCCCCAATGAGGGATAATATGTTCAACCTTGGTGGTACTGTGTATGACCTTAAAAGTGCTTGCAATTGATGATGATCCAGCCATGACCGATTTGCTCTCCCTGCTGTTAAAAACGCATGGGTATTATGTGCTGACTGCCAACACGGGTGAATTGGGCGTCTCTCTCTCACGCAAAGAAACCCCGGATGTGATCATCATCGACCTGATGATGCCCGGCATGGATGGCTGGCAGGTATGCAACCAGATCCGCATGTTTAGCAAGGTTCCCATCCTGGTCTTTTCCGCGCTTGACAGCCCCGGCATGGTCACAAGTGCCCTGGACGCTGGTGCGGACGATTACCTGGTCAAACCTGTTCCCAGCGGGGTGTTGATTGCACATTTAAACAAACTGACCCGCCGAACGGATATGAACAATGGCAATAAATTCAAACCTCAGACCGCTCCCCTTTCGATCTAGGTTAATATACTCAAATGCGGCGCAGGCATCAGCCTGCGCTTTTTATTTATGCTAAAATGGGGCATGCCTGTCTGGATAAGTTTAAATTTTTCTGTGGAGTTATGTCATGCAAACCTGTTCCAAGTGCAATGCCTCTTCCCCCGATAATGCCCTGGGTTGCATCAATTGTAAATCAGACCTGGGTGAATTCTCCGCTACTGTGGTTGCACTCAAACGCATGCGGGCCAACCCGCGAATTCAGTCCATCCGTGTGTCAGTCTCGGCGGATGCCTGCCCGCATTGTTATGAATTGTTGAAAACCTTTCCAAAAGATGATGTGCCCCATCTGCCCCATGAAGGCTGTTCGCACCAGAATGGCTGCCGCTGCTTCTACGAACCAGTGCTGCTAGAAACAGCCATCGTGGGAAAAGTTGCCGGGTGATCCACACCAACCATCTCCCCTGTCCAGGACGGGGGATTTTTATTTAATTTTTAACAATGCCTCTGCAGTCACCTGGGGGGCCTCCATCATCGGCATGTGACCCGCCCCCTCGATTTCCGAGAAAAAGCCATTCTTAAGCAAACCTTTTATTGCCCGGGTACGTTCTACCGGGATTAATTTATCCTCCAGCCCATGTACAACCACAAAAGGTATGTCAAGGCTCGGTAATAACGGGGTTGAATCCAGACGTCCTGCCATGGCGAGCAATGCTCCAGCCAACCCTGGCGGTCGCTGCTGAAGGATAATCCCTTTCAGCCTGGATTGCAGGATTGGGTCATCCGTGAGTTTGATGGACATGGTTTCGGCGACATTCCCAATCCCGTGTGCCAGGATGTCTTCTGCTTCCCTGGCACGCCCAATTTTCTTCTCAGTCGCATCCGCCAAAACCTGCGAGGCCACCAGTCCCATTCCCAACAGGCGGGTCGGGTGTCTTTGATTAAAAGCGAGGGCAACATAACCACCCATCGAATGACCGGCGATCGCAGCTTTTTCGATCTTTAATAAATCCAACAGCGCGGCAATATCCTCAGCCATGTCGGCAACCTCAAACGGGGTCGGTACCACGTCGGATTGCCCAAAGCCTCGCAGGTCAGGCAGGATCAGATCGAAGTCATTTTCCAGGATGGGAACCACCTTCTCCCATATGCTGTGATCGAGAGGATAGCCATGGATCAACACCAGCGGGAATCCATTTCCGCGGCGTTCGTATGCCAGTTGATTGCCATTCACCGTTGTTTTCAACATTTCCAATTCACTTTGACCTTCTGTTTGGTTCCCAGCCGGGTGTAATAATTAACGAACCCATTCTCACATCCAAATTCGTAAATCCTTTTGGTCACCTCCACATCCATCCGGCAATATTCAGACAGCTTGTCCAACTCTCCTGCCCGCCACCACTCCACGGCTTGGAGACCGGTGGCAGATTTGCTATCACCGAGCGTCGCCCGCGCCACAGAATCCAGGCTGACTCTGAAACTTAATGCATGGAACAGGTCGTCCATAATGTCGAGCGTTGGAAGCAGCTGCAGGCGTTCATTGGGAACATAGGGGCGAAGCACCTCGTAATCAAAACCTTTAAGGTTGAAGCCGATCACGCGGCCGGCGGTTTTCAACTCAGCAACCAGTGCCGGCACATCTTTCTCCCAGTAAATTTTATAATCCCCCCTTGTGGAAGACCAGCTGACCGCACAGGAGACCCTCAGGGCTCCAATATTGTTCCTCCCACCTACATCCTCGAACAGGTTTTGCGTTTCGACATCAAACACAACGATGTTCATTTCTAATTCCCCTACTTGGATAAATACTCCCGCGCATGGGAAAGTGCCTCTTCCCGTGTGGAAACTTTTCCGACCGCCTGCGCCTCCCGCAGGGACTCGATCAGGTCGCCAATGATTTTTCCGGGTTGGAGATCAAATTCATGCATCAGGTCTTCCCCGTCAAGCAGGGGGGCCGGGGTAATGGATTCGGCAGGTTTTTCAAACCAGTTTTCCAGCATGGATCGAACCACATCCAATGCCGCTGACCAGGTTTCCTGTGGCAGGGTTTGTTCATAGGTGGCACGCATATCCGCCAGCGCTAACAGGCAGACATCCACCCCCGCCTGGCCGGTATCGCGGAAAAACCTGTAGATCGCCCGCCTGGATGGAGGCTTGGCTTCCCGCACCAACCGGTTGGTATGGAAAAGGATTCGCATGTGGTGTCCAATCACCCTCTCCAGCCGCGCAATTTCATCATTGCTTAATGCCAACGCACGCCCGCGTTTGACAGTCAATTCTGCGCCCCGCTGGTCGTGATCCCAGAATCTCAATCTCCCTTCATCATCTGTTTTTATAGTCTGGGGTTTTGCAATGTCATGGTAAATTGCTGCCATGAATAGCAGGCTGCGTAGAGATCGGTCGGCAGTAATGGGCGCGGCAAGGGATTCACTGATCTGCCGCCTGTAGCGACCGATGCGCATCACCAGCAACCCATTGAACAGGTCCGACGCTGTATCCGGGTTATAGTCCGTTGCCAGAGCGATTAGGATTCCCTCCAGGTGGTTCACCGTCGCCAGTGTATGCTCCCAAATATCATGGACATGCGGTGCAGATTGTTTTATGCCCTTCAAGGCATGTATCTCTGGCAGGATCCCATCCAGTGCACCAAGCAGGTCGAGGGCTCGCAGGCAGGTTGCCGGTTGCAAGCCATCCAGGAGACGAAAGAGTTCATCCCGCAGCCTCTCGGGGGAAATATTCCCCACCAATCCGGCTGCATCTTTCATCATTTTACGGGTATCCGTTAGGATGGAAAAACCATAATTCGCTGCCAACCTGACGCCCCGCAAGATGCGCACCGGGTCATTTGAAAAGGATGTCGCAGAGCAGGCGCGCAAGCGTTTATCTTTTAAATCCCTCACCCCCCCGAGTGGATCGTAAATTGAGCCATCCTTCAGGTTGAGCGCGATCGCGTTGAGGCTGAAATCCCGCCCCAGGAGATCCGCTTCCAGGCTCGGTCCCCGGAAGGCGGCAAAGTCTATCATGGTGCGCTTTCCCTCCGCCTCGGTCACGATGACCCGGCCGGTGTCACGTTCTCCGTCGAGAGCATAGAAATCAGCCTTCATGATCGCACCCTTTCCCGTGCGAACAAGCGCATTGGCTATACGCCTGGCGATTTTAATCGCATCCCGGTCCACCACCAGGTCCAGGTCATGCATCTGGCGTCCCAGCAGGCCATCCCTTACCGCTCCGCCCACCAGGTATGCGGCCAGTTCGTCTGGTAAGACCTTCCGAACTAAGTCCAGAACTGGGGGAAATGTGATCGGGTAATTGGACGGCATATATACTATCTCGGCTGCCTCCTTGTATCGCGACTGGGCTGCTCGACGGGCTTGTTCGGGAGTCCCTCCATGGGCAATGATCCGTCCGCGCAAACGTGCCACCCAGCGGCCTGCATATGACTTGTCATCTTCTCCCGCCATTTTCCTCTCCTGGCTGCCTCAAGCCTCTTTCCTGTACTTCGACAGGTCAGCCGAGGCAATGAAACGCAGGTGGCGGTAGTGTTCATCAATGTCGATTCCGTATCCGAATACATATTTATCGGGCACGTCAAAGCCGACATAGTCCACTACCACGGGAACCTCACGACGATATTTTTTATCCAGCAGCACGCAGACCCTCAAACTCTTTGGTTCGCGCGTTTTCAGCATTTGCAGAACATGCGCCAGCGTCCGACCACTGTCCACAATATCTTCAACCAGTAACACATTTAGGCCTTCTATATTCGTCATCAAGTCAAGGTTCACACGTACATTGCCGCTGGTGGCATAATGCCCCACGCCGTAGGAGGATAGAGACATGCAATCCAGGGTGTGCGGAATGGTCAGGTGACGGGTAAGGTCAGCGGTGAAGGTGATCCCGCCCCTCAACAGGCAAACGATCAACAGTTCCTCACCGGTGTAATCCCGGCTGATCTGCGCACCAAGTTCGGCAACCCGTTCCTCGATGGTTGTTTCGTTTACCAATACTTCTTCGATAAACTCATGGTAATCCCGCATGCAGGCTCCGCTTAGTCACTGGGATTGTATTTCTCAAGGTCCACGACTGCAATGAAAGGCAAATTTCGATAATATTCATCCAGGTCGAGACCGTAACCAAAGACAAATTTGTTGGGGATGCTGAAGCCGCGGTAATGAATCGGGATGATCGTCTCACGGCGTTCTTCTTTATCCAGCAGGGCGCAGATCCGCAGGCTGCGCGGTTGACGTGTTTGCAGGAATTCAAGTACATAAGCGATGGTATTTCCGCTGTCCACGATATCTTCGACTAGTAAAACATCCTTGCTGCGGATATCGGTCTTCAGGTCAAGTGAGAGGCGGACGCTCCCCCCTGACTGGCGCACACCCGCACCGTAGGAGGATACAGCCATGAAATCAACTTGAAGCGGCACAGTGATATGCCTCATCAAGTCCACCAAAAAGACGATCCCACCCCGCAGAATGCAAATGAGGAGCAGATCCTTCTCCTGGTAATCACGGTTTATCTCCGCTGCGAGTTCTTTGATCCGGTTCTGAAGGCTCTGTTCGTCGATCAGAATTTCACCCAGAAAATCCTTGTAATCCTGCATGATCACTCCTGGTCGGGGATGTCACCCCTTGCGTGGGACCTCGTGATGAGTTCGGCAGCGGGCTTCATACATTTCCGCCGCGCCAACGATAACCACCGGGTCGTCGTAGCGGGCTGGTTTTCCATTGACCAGGCGCTGGGTGCGGCTGGCAGGTTCACCGCAAACCATGCAGATGGCCTGGATTTTATCCACGTGTTCAGCCCGCGCCATCAGTGCCGGCATCGGACCAAAGGGCTCCCCGCGAAAGTCTGTATCCAGACCGGCAACAATGACCCGTATCTTCGCTGCAGCCAGTTCGTCAACGACCTGTATCACCTCGGTGTCGAAAAATTGGGCTTCATCGATCGCCACGACAGTGGCAGCCTTGTCCAGCCGTTGGCGGATATCCGCTGCCTTCTCCACCGGGATGGCTGCATAATCTGTCCCGGCATGGGAGGTGACTTTTTCGACAGCATAACGAACATCGATTGCAGGTTTGAACACCTGCACATGCTGTCGGGCAATGGTCGCCCGGCGCAGGCGGCGGATTAGTTCATCAGTTTTTCCACTGAACATCGAACCGCAAATTACTTCAACCGATCCATGGGCATTGGGTGTCATAATTTCCTCTGCTGTTTTTGGCATCCATACATTGAATCACATAAAAAGATGAAGGTTGATGAGAATAAATCAAACAGGCAGATGCGAGGTGCATCTGCCTGTTAAGTGTACCTGATAATCAGCTTTAAACAAGCTCTAAGCCGCGGGGGATTCCGCTGCTTCGGGCAGGGTATATCCAAGTGCCCGAAGTTTTTTCTTGATATCGATCAGCGACTTGCGACCGAAGCCCTCGATCGCCAGCACAGATTCATCACCCTCGCTGAGTTTAGCCAGGAACTGGCCCACTTCGGTGATCCCGGCCTTTTCTAAAGCAGTCACTGGACGGGTTGATAATTCCAGTTCTGCGATCGGTCGCTTGGGCGATACCTTGGACTCCGCCCGGGTTTTCTTCTCTTCCACGAAAGTCTGGCGCACTTGCAATTTCTTGTAGAAGCGATCCACCTGCCCTTCAATGTCCACGATGCGCGCCTGCTCCCCTGAGAAAAACGGGTGGCAGTTTGAGCAGATCTCAACGCGGATTTCCTGCTTGGTCGAGCCCGTTGTCCAGGTAGTCCCGCAGGAAGCACAGGTCACCTTGGCATCGGTATAGTACGTTGGATGAATACCCTGTTTCATTTCAAGTTCCTTTCGCCGGTTATTTCTCTTCCGCAGGCATTACATTGACGCGCTTGCGTCCCTTGACAACATCGTACACCACCAACCCGTCGATTGTGGCAAAGATCGTATCATCTTTACCGACATCCACGTTCTTGCCGGGTTTGATGTGCGTTCCTCGTTGGCGGATGATAATGTGTCCGGAAAGGACACGCTCGCCGGCGTACTTCTTAACGCCCAGGCGTTGGGCATTGGAGTCTCTTCCATTGCGGACTGATCCGCCACCTTTTTTATGTGCCATATCAACCTCGCTCTTTTACTATTTTGCCGATGGTTTCTTTGGAGCCGTCTTCCCTCTCGGAGATGCTTTCCCCTGGGAGGGTTTCTTCACCCCGGTTTTAGCCGGGACCGTTTTCCTGGGAGAAGGTTTCGCCGCTGGTTTTGAAGGGGCTTTCTTCTCAGGCTCTTTTCCCTTGGAGGGGGCAGCCTTTTTAGAGGCAGTTGCCCGGGCTTTGGGTTCGGCTTTTACAGGTTTTTCGGCTTTTTCAACCTTCGCCCTTGATGCCAATTTTTCAGCCTTTACCTCGACTGCTTTTTCAACCTTGACGGGTTCCTTCTTGATCAGTTCCGAACCGCCTATCTGTTCCACAAGTAAACGCGTATAGTTCTGGCGGTGACCGATCTTGACCCGGATGCGCTTCTTGGGGCTGTAGTTAAAGATATTAACCTTCGGTCCCTTGAAGTGGTTGATTACCGTGGTCCATACGGGGACATTCTTGACGATGGGTGTGCCGATGGTGATGTTTTCCCCGTCTGCCAGCAGCAGGACCTGTTCAAGCTTGACTTTTGAGCCGGATTCATCCGGCAGGCGGTCCACCTCGATGGTGCCACCCTCAACGGCTCTAAATTGCTTTCCGCCGCTTTCCACAATTGCGTACTTCATCTTTTTCTCCTGGTCTTCGCTTCACCATTGTCCCTGCGGTACGGTTTCGCAATTATGCCTGTATAGCCATTACGATATTAACCCTACGCCGGTCAGCGGGGAAGCCGGGATACAAACGGTCGCCCCGGCAACCTGCCGGGGCAGAACCGGACGATATTATACATGTGAGAGGCTGTCATGTCAACACTTACCGGATGTTTCACTAGATCTGGACTGCCGACAAGTAAAGATTGCAGCGAAAATTCCGAAACGCTGGTCCGGGCACTACATTCCGAAAAGGATGATTCCTCCTAAAAACCCGAGTACGGAGGCGATGGCGAAACTCACAAAATACGCGGCCACATAAGGCACCTTCGATGATTTTTCGTAAAAAAGTTCTTTATTTTTCCAGCGGGCAACCGCGGTACCTGTGGTGATGATAAACAATGTGCTCGCCAGGATTATTTTTGAAATGTGGTTGGGGGCCAAACCGTGGTAAAACACGAAATTATCGCGAATTCCGATAATTGCGGCTACGATTGTGCTCGCCGCGGCCAGTGAGTTATTCGCGAAAGCCACCTGCTCAAGTATTTTGCTTTTTTTCCAGAGGGCCAGGAGTATAAAAAACAGGGCGGCCCCGGTCAGCGCGATCGGAAAATGTACCACCAGCGTATGAGGCGGGTGCACCTGGGTAATGGCATGGATGATTTTCTGCAGCCAATCCATAAATTCCTCCTTCTTGTTTGACTCACCTGTCGGTAAAAAGATTTTACCATTATTCATTGAACTGGCAGTTGCAGCAATGCCTTCATCTTCTGGTTGACAAATCCAATGCTTTCCGCTAATCTTGACCCGTGAAACTTGATTTATCCCAGCAGGAAATTATCAACGCCCCATTTGGTACAAAAACCTTCCTTTCCGGTCCTGCCGGTTGTGGAAAAACGACCGTCGGGGTGGAACGCCTGCGGGCACTCCTGGCTGAAGGTGTACCCGCTGACTCTGTCCTGGTCCTCACCCCCCAGCGCACCCTGCAAACCCCTTACGAAACTGCCTTGCGCGCTCCCGGAATCGGTCCAGGCGGGCAGGGCACGCTGGCAACCATTGGGGGATTGGCCCGCCGGATGGTGGACTTGTTCTGGCCGTTGATCGCAGAACCCTCCGGCTTTGCTCACCCTGACAAACCCCCGGTTTACCTGACGTTGGAAACGGCACAGTATTATATGGCTCGCCTTGTGCGCCCGTTGTTGGACCAGGGTCTTTTCGCATCGGTCACCATTGATCGCAACCGTCTGTACAGCCAGGTGATCGATAACTTGAATAAAGCCGCGTCGGTCGGTTTCCCTTATACCGAAATAGGGGAAAGGTTATCTGCCGCCTGGCTGGGGGATCCCGGACAGCGGCGTGTCTATGCGGATGCACAGGAATCTGCCAACCGCTTCCGACAGTACTGCCTGGAGCATAACCTGCTGGATTTCTCTTTGCAGTTGGAAATTTT
This sequence comes from Anaerolineales bacterium UBA877, assembly GCA_002294405.1. The sequence goes on from DBFP01000052.1 coordinate 28,615, forward strand.
CTGGAAGTTCCTCTGGCATAATCCATTATGTCACGCATATTTATCGGATCAATACCGTCACCTGCTTTATGACAATATTGAGGAAGATGTTCCCGTTGCGCATGATTTAATCTCCGAGTGGCTGCCCGATTTTGAATCCGCGTTGGTCATATTCGACTCCCAGGCAGGTTACCGTCGCTTCCTTGGCGCCGACCCGGATTCTGCTTATCGGCTGGCAGGTCAATGTACTAATAAAGTTGAACTTAACCGTTCTTTTATTACCTCCGCTGGAATCCAAGCCCTGGAAACCGCTCTCACCTCAAAACTACTCCCTGGAAATTCGACTCGCGTTACGCCAGACGATCTGATTGCACTATCTTTACCTCCCATCGACACGCCCACCCGCTTTTTCCCCCAGATGCTGGACTGGGTGGTTAATGAAATCCACCGGCTGATCACTGTCGAAGGGCTTTCCCCTTCAGAAATCGTCATCCTGGCTCCATTTCTTTCAGATGCACTGCGCTTTTCCCTTACCACCCGCATGGAAGAATGGTCGATCCCCTGGCAGTCACATCGACCTTCGCGCTCGCTGCGGGATGAACCCGCCAGCCACTGCCTTTTGACCTTGGCAGCCCTGGCTCATCCTTCCTGGAACATTCACCCCGCTAAATTTGACGTGGCTTACGCCTTCCTGTATGCCTTCGAGGGTGTGGACCTGGTGCGTGCCCAGTTGCTGGCCGAGATTGTTTACCGGCACCGCGACAGTTCTCTCTCAAGTTTTTCCGCCATCCGCCCCGAAGTCGAGGAGCGTATCACTTATGTCTTCGGCGGACTATTTGAAACTCTCCGCGAATGGATCGAATCCTATCGCCTCCAGCCGTCCCCCGATCCACTCGACCATTTCCTTCGCCGCCTGTTTGGGGAGATCCTTTCACAAAAGGGATTCGGTTTCCACCGGAATAATGACGCCGCACGCACTGCTTCAAGGCTGGTCGATTCGGTGCAGAAGTTCCGTCGCGCAATGGAACCGGCATTTGATGATTCCCGGGGGCTGGGGGGTGAAACCCCTCAAGAAAATATGGAAATGGGCCGGGAATATATCACCATGCTGCAGGACGGGGTCATCGCTGCCCAGTATGTTGAAGCCTGGCAGACTCATCAAGCTGAGGCTGTGCTGCTGGCACCGGCACACACCTTCCTGATGATGAACCGACCTGTGACCGTCCAATTCTGGCTCGATGTGGGTTCGAGCGGTTGGTGGGAACGCCTGTTCCAACCATTGACCCACCCCTATGTGCTCAGCCGGACATGGGAACAAGGACGAATATGGTCCGATGCAGATGACCAGGCTGCCAACCAGCAAACGCTGGGACGTCTGGTTACCGGGTCGCTGCGCCGGTGCCGGGAGCGGGTTTTTGTTGGTTTGAGCGACCTGGGTGAATCCGGCTTCGAGCAAAGAGGTCCGCTGTTGAAAGCCATTTGGAAAATACAGGTGGAGAGTCAAGCACTGAATGAGAATTAATTCATTATTGTTACACTTGGCAATTTATGCCGCATTGCTCTCTTCTTGCGCCTCTCCGGCTGCCATCAATACAAGCACCCCCGAACCGACACATGCCATGGCAACCCGCACCCCCTTCTTGCCGGTAAGCGAAACACCCAGCCCACCTTCCGCCACACCCTCCATTACACCAAGCATTACAGAAACCCCCACTCTCGCGGATACCGCGACGGTCACGGATACAGCCACCCCCACCCCGACAGGGACACCCACTCCCAGCTTGCTGGTTAACCTCGCTGCGGTCGGTGACATCATGCTGGCACGTTCGGTGGGTGACCAGGTACATGCCAGGGGTCCGGAAATCGTTTTTGCCGGTGTTCAGTCAGCCCTCGATTCGGCGGACTTGCTGGTCGGGAACCTTGAATGCGCCCTTACTTCCGGTGGTGATCCCCAGCCAAAAAGTTTTACTTTTGCCGCATCCCCTGAGACGGCCAAATCTCTTGGGTTCGCTGGATTCGACGTCCTCAGCCTGGCAAATAACCACGCCATGGACTTTGGCATTCCGGGCTTGTTGGACACGCTTGATAATTTAAAAAAGTCCGGCATTTCCGGTTTGGGTGCCGGGAGAAATGCTTCCGAGGCCCACGCACCGGTCATCCTTGAGCGTAACGGGCTGCGGGTGGCCTTCCTTGCGTATGCGGATGTTCCCGTCGAGACCACCGGTTTTGATGTCCGCTCCTGGATGGCTACTTCATCCCAACCGGGCATTGCTTGGGCAGATCTCAACCTGATCACTTCTGATGTGATTGCTGCCAAGAAGCAGGCGGATGTGGTGGTGGTTCTGCTCCACGCCGGCTACGAGGTGAACGCGTATGTGCCCCCTGTGTCTGCCAACCAGCGAAAGGAAGCCTATGCTGCAATTGATGCGGGGGCATACCTGGTAATCGGATCACACTCGCATATCCTGGAGGCCATCGAAAAGTATCACGGAGGCCTGATCGCCTTCAGCCTGGGTAATTTCGTCTTCGACAATTACCTCGGGATCGCCAACTCAACGATCATATTGCACGTGGTCTTGACACCCGCGGGAGTGCAAAGTTACAACTGGATCCCGGTGTTGATCGAAAATGGACTCCCCCGTCTGGCGGCAAAATATGAGGTTCCCTCCATCGCTACCCTGGTTGCGCCGGTGACCCCGTAAATGGATATTCGCTCATATTCCCAANNCCCGACTGATCCCATGAAAGTTACATGACCGACTTTACCCCCCGCCCCGCCCAAGATCTGATCCTCGCCTACAACCGCGGAAAAATGGGGATATCCGCCGTGCCAGGTTCAGGTAAAACCCACACCTTGAGCGCACTGGCTGCCAGGCTCATTCGTTCCGGTTCATTGGCTGATGAACAGGAAGTCTTGATTGTCACCCTGGTAAACTCCGCGGTTGATAATTTCGCCAGCCGCATCCAGGAATTCCTTCAACTCCCCATGCCATTCGGTTACCGCGTCCGCACCCTCCACGGATTGGCGCATGACATCGTCCGGGAAAAACCCGCCTCGGTCGGCTTGGAGGAACGTTTTGCCATCCTTGATGAACGCGAGGCTGACCTCATCCGCAAGGAAGCTTCCCTGGCCTGGCTGCAGGCTCACCCCGGTGAACTGGATGATTATCTCTTGGAGGACATGGACGCAGGCAGGCGCGACTGGGTGCACCGTCAGCAGCTGCCTGANNGGAATGGGATTGGCTGTCTATACAGATTATCAGCGTGCCCTTGCCTATCGAGGGGCGGTCGATTTCGATGACCTGATCCGCCTGGCGATAGACCTGTTGGAAAACGATGCCGAGTTCCTGGAGCGTCTGCATTATCGCTGGCCCTACATTCTGGAAGATGAGGCCCAGGATTCAAGCAATTTGCAGGAGAAAATCCTAAGACTTCTCGCTGGGGACACGGGCAACTGGGTGCGCGTCGGCGATCCAAACCAGGCCATCTTTGAGACCTTCACCACTGCCTCCCCCCAGCACCTCCTCGACTTCATCAAGGTTGAAGCGGATCAGTACAGGGAACTGCCTGACTCGGGTCGCTGTCAACCCCGGATCATCGCCCTGGCCAACCAGTTGATCAAGTGGGTGAACGGAGAACATCCTGAACTAGCGGTGCGGGATGCGTTGACCGTCCCGTACATCCGCCCCACTCCACCGGGGGACCCGCAGCCCAACCCCCCTGAAGATGATTCCGGGGTAAAGCTCATCGGCAAAAAATATACTCCCGATGAAGAGGTGGAGGCAGTGGTCAATTCCATCGACCGGTGGCTGCCCGATCATAGGACCTCCAGCGTTGCAGTACTGGTGCCCCGTAACCAGCGCGGTGTGGAGGTCATTGATGCCCTAAAGCTGCATAATATCAGCTTCTTGGAATTACTTGGCAGTTCCGCCTCAACGCGCACTGCGGCTGCCCGGCTCGGAGAAATTGTCATCGCCCTCGCAGACCCTCAATCTTCCGCACGTTTGGCAAAGGCTTACCTGGCATGGCGCCGCGGCGAACAGGAGCAAGCCGACAGCGACTTCCAAAGGCAGGTGGGCGAATTAATTCGCAAGTGCGGAGAAATGGAGACCTTCGTCTCTCCCAGAACTGGCCGGGATTGGATGGCGGACCTGGCATCTGCAGGGACTTCCCCAGAGGTGCTTGCCGAGCTGGATGAATTTCGGGGCTTTGTTCGCCGCTGGCAGGGAACTACCGTGCTCCCCATAGACCAGATGGTCCTCGCCCTCTCCCAGGACCTGTTCACAGCCTCCCACGACCTGGCGTTGGCCCATAAGCTGGCCCTCGTGCTGCGCCAGGTCAGCGACGATCATCGTGAGTATCGCTTGCCCGAACTGACCGGTGAATTGAATCTGATTGCCAGCAACGGTCGCCGTTTCATCGGTTTTAGCGAAGATGACTCCGGTTTCGATCCTTCACACCACCCGGGAAAGGTGGTCGTTACCACCATGCACAAGGCCAAGGGTTTGGAATGGGACCGGGTCTACCTAATGTCGGTCAACAATTACGATTTCCCATCCGGACAGCCCAATGACCGCTACATTGCAGAGAAATGGTTCGTACGCTCCTCTTTGAACCTTGAGGCGGAGACGCTGGCACAACTACAAGCCGCCTTTTCGACCGGCGAGTATAATTTCTATACCGAGGGTGCTGCCACCCGATCCGCCCGGCTGGATTATATTCGGGAGCGTCTGCGGCTTCTTTATGTAGGACTCACTCGCGCAAAAAAAGAACTGATCCTTACCTGGAACACCGGGCGTCAGGGCGGTCAGACCCCGGCGATCCCACTGGTGGCACTACAGGGGTGGTTGGAAAGCTTGTCAAATTGACATCCTGACCCGGGATTGTTGTTTGGGATTTGGGTTGCCTGGAGGGCTTTATGGCGGAAGAACATAAATCAACAGGCCTTCAAACTGCGGTGATCGGTCTGATTGGCACAATTCTGACCGCCTGCGGGGGGGTTGGCGGAGCTCTCCTGACAAGCGCGGTCGCCATTTACCAGGTGCAGCGTCAAAATCAGCAAGTGGCTCTGCCTGCATCCCAGGGAGGGGAAACGTTGAATGTTGACCTGGGATCCATTTTTATCACCCGTCAGAAATCCGCTGCCCTGGACCCAGCGACCTATTATGTTGACCTGGATAAAGCCTTTGTCATTCATCGCCCTCTTTCAGGGTGGGATGACATGCAGGAAATGACTGTCAAGGATCAGTTGGCTGAGGATCATGTCACCTGCCTGGTTGTTTGCGACCAACCCGTATTCCGCATCCGTTATGGTCAGCCAATGCAGATCGAATCCGATCGCCAGACGACCGTCAATGGTCACCTCATCCCTGATAGTATCCTCAATGCATCCGAAAAGCTATATGGTTCTCCTCCCTGGAAAATCCCTTACTACAGCCAGGTGATCCTCAATGTTTTCGGTAAGATCGAGGTTCAAAAACTGGGGATTCATTCCCTGCCGGATATGATTTTACTGATGACGCGTTATTC
>DBFP01000009.1 GCA_002294405.1 Anaerolineales bacterium UBA877
TGTTCTTCAAATCCAAGTCCCCTGTAGAGTTTGATTGCACTTGGATTGTCATCGCGGACTTGCAGCCATATTTCGTCAGCGTGGTGTTGACTGGCATGTTGAACAGCCGAGAGGGTAAGCTCGCGACCGATGCCCCTGTTGCGAAACTCCGGACGAACAGCAACATTGGCGATCAGGTAATATTTTTTCCGGGCTTGACGGTGGGGAATCACACTGACATTGCCGATAATTTCCCCATTTTCTTCCCAGACATATCCTGAAAGCGGCATGGAAACCGTTTCCACTGCATTGCTTGCCCAGCGTAAAAAGACATTATCCTGCCCGGCCCGGCGTATTTGCTGGATATAATTCCGGCCTTCTTCGTCCATTGTATCGGCGAAGCATTTCTCGACAAGATCAGCAACTCTCGGCAGGTCACGAACTATGTTGAGGGGACGAAGCTGCGGGAATCGAGGGATGATGGGGGCAGTGATGGCAGTCACCCAGATATTATACAACCCTCTTCATCCAGTGGACGGAATTTATCGAGAAGCATCGACCCAACTAAGTATTAGGATGTTGAACTATTTTTTGCGAGTCCGATCATCAGGGAACCTGATGGTTGAAGTAATATTCGACGCAACATAATAATGGACTGATTGAAACAACACTCCTCTAACAATAATGGCCAAGTAGAACTTCCCGGGTGGTAAATGGGAAGATGTTGGAACAACAGCCTGTGGATAACCTGCATATACTCATATGGAATTCTAACGACCTTTTACTAACTTGTTGATTTTCTTTTTGTTATAATCCTCCCATACATACTTTGGATTCCGGGTTTGGACCAGGGTTGAAACCGCAATGACCCGGGGTTATGAAAGTTTAATTTTCAGTGTCAGAACACACACTGAGAGCGGAAAAAGGAAATATTATCATGATGCGATTTGATCGATTTACCGAACGAGCACAAGAAGCAGCCCAACGAGCAGCTGAGATAATCCAGCGATATGGACACAACCAGATTGATACGGAACACATTCTTTTGGCACTCATTGAGCAACCGGGTGGGGTGATCCCACAGATCCTGGAAAATCTTAACATTAATGCCCAGTCGCTGACCGAACGATTGGACCAGACTCTGCGAATGACGCCCAAAGCCAATATCTTTGGTGGTGGAGCGGGACAAATATTCATTACCCCGCGCGTGAAACGCATTATCGACCTTGCCAACGAAGAGGCCAACCGTTTAAAGGACGAATATATCTCCACCGAGCATATTTTCCTGGCCATCATGAGCGAGCGCAATACTTCCGCAGCTCGCATTCTGGAAGGTGCCGGGTTAACTCGTGAGCGGGTGCTGGATGCCATCATGCAGTTGCGCGGCGGCCAGCGTGTCACTGATCCCCAGGCTGAGACACGCTATAAGACCCTTGAGAAATATTCACGCGACCTGACCCAGCTTGCCCGCGAAGGCAAACTAGACCCTGTCATCGGGCGTGACAATGAGATCATGCGTGTCATCCAGATCCTTTCACGACGCACAAAGAATAACCCGGTTTTGATCGGTGAGGCAGGTGTGGGGAAAACGGCAATCGTTGAAGGTTTAGCACAAAAAATTGCCACCAATGATGTGCCTGAAATCTTATCTGGCAAACGGGTGGTTTCTCTGGACCTGGGTGCGATGATCGCCGGATCCCGTTTCCGCGGGGAATTTGAAGAACGCTTGAAATCAGCCATAGAAGATGTGCAACGCTCGGCGGGGGAAGTTATTTTGATGATCGATGAATTACATACCGTGGTCGGAGCGGGGGCTGCCCAGGGTGCCATGGACGCCTCCAACATGCTTAAGCCGGCCCTGGCACGTGGCGAATTGCAATGCATCGGTGCCACGACATTGGACGAATTTCATAAATATATTGAGAAAGATGCCGCCCTTGAGCGCCGCTTCGCCCCGGTCTATGTGGAGGAGCCGAGTGTGAATGACACCATTAAAATGCTCCAGGGTCTGCGTGATCGGTACGAGGCGCACCACAAGGTCCGCTTTTCGGATGAAGCACTGGTTGCTGCAGCGCGCCTGGCAGACCGCTATGTCACTGACCGCCATTTGCCCGATAAAGCCATTGACCTGATGGATGAGTCTGCTGCAAAGTTACGCGTTGCCCTTTATTCGCTGCCGGATGATTTGAAATCCGCAAAGGCTGAAATTGACCGGTTGCAAGCTGAGGAAGATGCAGCCTCCAATGCCCGTGATTACCAACGTGCTGCTGAGATCAAGGTCAATCGCTTGCGGTTGGAGGGTGAATTTAAGGAAAAACGCGATAAGTGGGAATCCGAACACCACCTGGATGAAGTGGTGGACGTGAATGATATTGCTGAAGTCGTCCACCAGTGGACCGGCATCCCTGTAAACCAAATGATGGAGACAGAATCTGCCAAGTTATTACAGATGGAAGATCGCTTGCATGAACGCATTATCGGTCAGGATGAGGCCATCCATGCCGTCTCGGATGCAATCCGACGTGCCCGCTCTGGTTTAAAAGATCCATCCCGCCCGATCGGTTCCTTCATATTCATAGGTCCCTCCGGGGTCGGTAAGACCGAGCTGGCAAAAGCCCTGGCATGGTTCATGTTCGACGATGAAGAAGCGTTGGTGCGGATCGATATGTCGGAATATCGGGAACAACATACGGTATCGCGCCTTTTCGGCGCACCCCCCGGTTACGTAGGGTACGAAGAGGGTGGTCAATTAACCGAAGCAGTACGCCGCCGCCCGTACCGTGTACTGCTGTTCGATGAAATCGAGAAAGCCCACCCCGAGGTCTGGAATGCACTGCTGCAAATCCTGGACGATGGTCGAATGACTGACGGTCAGGGTAATGTGGTGGACTTCCGTAACACCGTGCTCATCATGACCTCGAACCTGGGCACGGAATATGTGCGCAAAGGGGGAACCCTGGGATTTCTCCAGCCAAGTGTTACGGACGAAGACCGTGAGACCCACGATAAAATTGAGAAAGCGCTAAAGGGAACTTTCCGACCGGAATTCCTCAACCGTGTTGACGAGATCATCATGTTCTCTCCTTTAACTGTCGAGCAGATGGAGAAAATCGTAGCGCTCCAAATGAAGGAAATCCAAGACCGCCTTGCCGAGTTTGGTGTAAAAGTAGACCTAACTGCTGCTGCCCGAAAATGGCTAGCCAGGACCGGTTATGACCCCGCATTTGGAGCCCGCCCGTTACGCCGCGCCTTGCAGAAATTCGTTGAAAGCCCCCTTTCCATGGAATTACTGGGTGGGAAGATCCCCAGCGGTGTATCAGTTACGGTAGATACGAATGCTGACGATAGCGGGTTGGAGTTCAAGACAAAAGAACCGAAGGGGAAAAAGGAGAAAGAAGAAGAAAAAAGCAAGAAGTAACCGGGAGTTTCAGGGATGGCAGGATAAATCTGCCATCCCTGTTTTTATCCTGGGGGATATATCAGGGATCGAACCAGCAATAATAATTTCCTGCGAAGAAATATATAGTCTCGTGGAAATTGGCAGGTGATGCAGTGACCCCCTGCGGAGTTATTCATACACAATATCATCACAATCCAAGGCAGCTGCTTTCCCTATATTTCATTTTCTTTCAAACAAATGATCCCGCCAGATTTTTTTCTGGTGAAGATAAAACCTGAGCAATGTCCATAATATACCAAAACCATATTCGATGCTTTTTCCCAGACTAATAGATGATGCCTCCGGGAAATACCGGGTGACAATGGGGATTTCTTCAAAATACAGGTTGCAGGCCATACCTTGGGCGATTATCTGGGTATCGAATATGAAACCATCACTGTTTCTTTCAAATTTCACTGTTTCGAGATATTTTCTTGAATAAGCCCGGAAACCAGAGTGAATTTCAGTGAGATACCGCTGAAAAATAATGTTTGCCAGTGCGGTCAGAAATATATTGGCATCGTATTTCCACCAGGGCATCCCGCCTTCCAAAGTTTTTCCACCCAGCATGCGCGAGCCAAAAACCGCATCCACCTTTTGATCAAGTATTGGTTGGATCAATTGGGGAATTACCGTTGCATCGTACTGATGATCCGGGTGGACCATGACGACAATATCCGCAAACATTGCCAACGCCTGGGTGTAACAGGTTTTTTGATTGGCTCCATACCCTTGGTTAACCTCATGTCGAAAAACAATCAAACCGGCTTTTTCAGCGATTTGCACGGTATGATCCTTTGAACAATCATCCACGAGAATGATGAATTGACGATATTCCTGTGGAATTTCTTCCAGTGTGCGAAACAGTGTTTTTTCGGCGTTATACGCGGGCAGGACGATAACGATTTTTTTATCCATGGTCATTAAGATTATTATTCCTTCGCAAATTTTTTAGATAAATAATAAAGACCTTGGAAAACTTTTCGATCATTTACTAATTACGCATTTTTCACATTCGATAATTTAGAGAATAAAATAATATACGCGAATTGAGGTCAGGTCAACTCCCATGTTTATGCACTTATTTAATTACAAAGACTCCGATTGAATATTGGATAATCGAGGCGAGTGCAAGGATAAATAAGAGGGAAGGCTTCCACTTTTCGATTCCCAGGGCGGTCAGCAACAGCAATGGAACGGTAAAATCAAGGGTGTAGCGCGGCCCGAACTGGAGCCAGCCCGTACCCATGATCAACAAAATGGGAATATTTGTAATCAGAATAGATGACAATAATACCCAGGGGATCCATTTTGAACCTGAATTTTTAAAGGAAAAAAAGGCACCAAAGAAGAGCGGGCTTAGTAAAAAAAGACTTCCCCCCATCTTGGTTTGGGCTCTTAATGGGAATGGATAAAAAATGTACTGATAATAAATATTGACGGGAGCATAACTGATGTTGAAGTAACCATAGCGGTCAAAATTAGCCTTAAATAGATCATCCATGAGATGATATTCCAGCCCAAAATTAAAAGGGCCGCCAAACCGGGCAATATTATATAAAAGTATAAACGCTGACGCGGTAATTATTGGCAGTGCTGCCAGCAAGAAATTTTTAATGACACGGCTCCAATCCCATGGCTTCTCTTTATAAATAAGATATATGATTGGGAAAATACCGGTAAATACCAAGTTGATCCGTGTAAGCATGGCAGCAGCCAGGGCCAACCCTGTCCACCACCACGCGGCTCTTGTTTGTTGTATGGATAATGCAGCCAAATACGCCAAAATAGTACATGTGAATCCGATCAACTGTCCGGTGGACCACACCTTGCCATAGGGTGCAAGCGTAAGGTGAACAGTTCCAAATGCAAAGAACAGCACCAGGATCCCCCTTTGAACCTTGGATATATGCAGCAGCCCCCTTTGATAGGCAGCACGCAGAAGTTGGGCAATGAGGCCTACATTCAAGGCTGCGATGATGGCTGTGAAAATTACATCGTTGAAGTTAACTCCAAACAAGGCGATAAAAGGTATTACTACCAATGCAGGGAAAGGAGCCCAGTAAAGGAAATATTTTCCCCCAAAGAATATTAGATCATGTGTGGAGGGGGGGATTAAACGCAACCAGGTTTGACCATGAAGGAAGGCATCTGCCAGGTAATTATAATAAGGATTCTTGGAGGGGGAGAATAATGCACCAGTTACGGCTGATAATTCAATGTAAACAATGCCCGCGACGAGAGCAGATCCAAAGGGGGATTCCCAAAGGTGGAATAAGGTCAATTGGAATTGTTGAAATGCAAACCTTAATCTATTGATAAACGTCACGAAAAACACCCTGGCTTCTCGAATGGGAATTGATTATAAGTTTCCTGGAGAGAACCCCTTTCAGCGATTGAACGATTTTTAAGATTTAGGTACCGTAACCGACCACCACCGCAATGGCGTTGTCCCGGCTGTGGCTAAGACTGATAGCCCAGGTTGTCAAACCCAGGAATTTTGCCACCATTTCCGCCCTCCCATGCAGGACAAGATAGGGTTCTCCACTGCGTTTATGCAATATTTCGACTTCGCGCCAACTGACCGGACCAATACCGGTCCCCAGGGCTTTCGTGGTTGCCTCTTTGGCCGCGAAACGGGCAGCCAGGGCGTCAGACCGCCCGCTGCACTCAGCAATCTCGCTGGAGGTGAAGACACGTTCCTGGAACCGAAATCCATGACGATCAAGTGCTGCCTGGATGCGGGGAATTTCAATGATATCGATCCCGGTTTTTAGTATCATGGAAAAATAAAATGATTCAATACAATAATATCGTGTCTACGATCCTGCAATCGCCACAGCCAATTTATCGGGATGCAGGTATTTCCTTGCAGTACTCAATACCTCTTCCGGGGTGATGGATCTCACCATGTCTGGATAGAGGCGGTAGTAATCCAAGCCCAGGTCAAAACGTTCGATATTCAAAAGGGCATTAACCACCCCTGCATTGGATTCGAGAGAGAGCGGTAACCGTCCAATGTAGTTTGACTGGCTGTCAGCGAGTTCCTCGTTGGTGACCCCCTTGTCGACGAAGCGTTGAATTTCCTGGAAAATCAATTCTTTAGCCTTCACGATATTTTCCCGGTTTACACCCGCGCTTACGTCCCAAGTGCCGGGTCCGATGCCGGCGCTCAGGGAGGAGGAGGCATAATACGCCAGTCCGGATTTTTCGCGTACCACTTGTCCAATCCGCCCAGCCATGCCGAATTGCCCGAGTATCGAGTTGCCCAGCGAAGCAGGAATATAGTCAGGATCAATCCGGCGGGGACCTGTGGTACCGATGACAAGATCAGATTGTGACTTACCAGGGATATTTACCCTCCTGGTTTTTGTCTTCTTGAGATGAATGAGTTCTGGCAGGATTGGCAGATCCGGTTGGGCGGAATTGGTCCAGTCACCCAATACCCCTTCAACCTGTTTTGATATGATCTGTGCATCGACCGCACCAACAATGGCAATCACAAAACCTTTTGGCCCGTAGTGGAGGCGATGGAAATCTTCCAGGTCGTCGCGGGTGATCGCTTGTATCGTGCCCGGCCAGCCATCATCCGGGCGGGCATACGGATGACCGGCGAAAACAATTTGATCAAAAGTCAGTGAGGCCATTTCCGCTGTATCCTGCGCGCGAATAGCAAGCCCGGTCAAAAATTGTGCCCGCAGGCGTTCAACTTCTTCAGTGGGAAATATGGGGTGACGGAGAGCATCTGCCAGGACGCCCAGCAAATGGGGGACATCCTCCGACAGGCAACGCCCTGTGAACCCCGCAGTATGACCTCCTGCAGAGAAGGACAGGTTGGCACCCACAGATTCCAAAGTGTTGAAGATCTCCTGGAAATCACGATCCCGGCTGCCTCGAAGTAATCCGATGGCGGTGAAATCTGCCAAGCCGAGTTTTTCATCTGTGTCGAACAAGCTGCCGCAAGGGAAGTAGCCCCCCAAAACAACAGATGGGCTGTTGCGGTTTATTCGTACCAGAATGGTAATTCCATTGGACAGGACGATGCGAGTTATATCATCCCGCCCCGGGAGCGAATGCTGAAGGATGGATTTCAAGATTTTCCCTTCACGCCGCTTGGAAGGTACGTGCCCACCACCCGGTTCTGGGGCTGTAAATATTTCCGGGCCACCTTCTGCAGATCGGCAGGTGTCACCTTGGCGAGTTCTTCAAGATAGGTCAGGAACCAGTTATACGTGGCAAACATCTCAGCGTGACCCAACCAGAATGCCTGGTTGGTGATATTTTCAGAGCCATAGGCAAATAAAGCCCGTGCCTGTTTGATGGCCCGGTTGATTTCTGCGATTGGCACACGGGCGTCCAGGATTCGTTTGACTTCGCCGTCGAAGGCAGCCAAGGTTTCTTCAGGTTTGCGTTTTGGATGAACCGTGATAACAATGCTGTAAAGGAATGGATCAGCCGTCGCCACCAATCCACCACCGACGGACACCGCCAGATCTTTTTCCACAAGAGCCCGATACAACCGGGAAGTTTTATTGGAAATTCCTCCACCCCCAAACATGTTCAAGCTGCTTGGACCGGACAGCAGGCTGTCGAGGACGGTAAAGGGAAAAAAGTCAGGATCTGCAGCAGCCGGAGCGTGATACGAAATATCAAGGAAGGTAGTCTCACCGGGTCCTTCCACCGTCAAATTATGTTCACCAACAGCAGCAGGTTCGGGACGGGAAATGTGCCGCGGTGGGGGACCGGCGGGAATTTTATTAAAAAGTTTCCGTATTTTCGCCAATATTTCCCTGGTTTTAAAATCTCCGGCAATGCTTATCACTGCGTTGTTTGGGATATAGAAAGTGCGGTAATGAGCAAAAAGGTCATCCCGACTCATGGACTGCAAGTCTGGCATGTCGCCAATCACCTCATGATGATATGGGTGTGTGCGGAAACAGGCATGTTGGACAGCCTCGCTAAGTCGGAAGAATGGTTCGTTTTCACTTCCTTCACGCTCGGAAATGACAACCGTCCGCTCAGATGCCACTTCCTGCTCATCGAAAAGGCTGTTAACCATCCGATCTGCCTCGATCTGCAGGCCCAAATCCACCTTGTCGGAAGGCATGGTCTCAAAAAAAGTCGTCCAATCTAAAAATGTGGAGGCATTCCATATGCCTCCCTCGCGTGAAATCGCCCGCTCCATTACACTGGGGGGAAATTGAGGCGTACCTTTGAACTGCATGTGCTCGCACCAATGGGAAATGCCCGTGTGCCCGGTGGTTTCATCCCTTGAACCAACCCGGTACCAGACCCAGGAACTAACCAGGGGGGTGGTGTGGATTTCTTTCAGCAGAATCTTTAGACCGTTTTCCAGCAGAAATTCGCTGAAAAGATTGGTCATGGAACACCGGGGATTGCAGTGGGAACATCATGGTTTTCACAGAGGTAGGTCCCCTGGGGAAATTGGGCATTCTTATCGTATGTGCAATAATATGTTCGCACCGTATTTTGCAACCCGGTCAAGGATTGATGGAGCCCGGTCTGTGCCAATGGAATATTCACAGGTATCTGCAAAGATACCGGAACACTAAATTGGACAGGAACAGAAATGTTTAATGCAACCGGTAGGGTCGTTCCAGCTGGTAAAGTGACCTTGGCCTGTGAATTTATTGAAAAACTTCCTGAGTTGATAACAATATTTGCATTGGGGATGACGACGCCCTGGGTCAAGGTTACATCTGTGTTTTGTTGGATCGGTAATACGAAATCAATGGGAATCTGGGTGTCGGCGGTGATGGTGGTGTAAATACTGGCGGTATCCATTTCAGTGAAATTGTTATACATACCGCTGAGCAGACCGTTGATCGTTGCATTGAGACCATTTATTTTCCCATTCATGGTCACAATCAGACCCACAAGAACAGCATTTATCCCCAGGGAAACAATTGCAGCCACCCCCCAGACAAGGGGATTGATCTGTTTGGTTTTGGAGGGAGTTGCTGGTTCACTTGCTGGTTTTTGTGAAGGGGGGTTTTTACCGGAAGATAAAAGCGCTCGTAAGCGCAGACCCGGGTTTATCCGTTTATCGGAGAATTGTGGAACTGATCGATCTCCCCGGGTGGGGATAACTTCTGGATGGGAGTTCTCTGAAGGGTTTTCCACCTTTTCCCCCGGGGCGGGTTCGGACAGTTTCTTGGTTTCTGTGGGGGAGGAGGTTTCATTTCCTGTACTCAAGACAACCGGGGAATTGCTGTCGCCTGAATCGGACAATGGTTTCGACAAGTGGATGACACGCTTCGGTTCGAATAAAGGACGTTTATTCTCATCGGAAACCGGCTTGGTTTTATTCTCATCAGGTGGTTTGTTGGGATCGGAAATGGACATGGTTCGTCTCCTTTTATTGCATAAATATAGCATAGAGTTGAAAAAAGGGGGATACATTAAAACATTAAACAAATAGAGAGTATTATTTATCCTTGCTTGCTGGTTTCCCAACGACTATAATTCCTGAAATTTAATCAGGAGATCCTGGATGGTGGATTCTAAATACATGGTTGCGGTGATCGGAGCTGGACCCGCTGGTCTTTTCGCCGCTCGAAAGCTGGCTGAGGGAGGCGCGCGGGTTTTGCTATTCAATCGTGATATTAAACCAGGCGGCCTGGCTGAATATGGGATCTATTGGGATAAATTCAAGATGAAACAGGGTTTGCGCAACCAATTCAAGCAAATCCTTTCGATACCCCAGGTAGATTATTATGGAAATGTGACCGTATGTTGCGGGGGGAATATTGTCCTTGAAGATCTGCTGGATTCCGGCTTTCAAGCCGTGCTGGTTGCCACCGGCGCACAAGGGACCAAGTGGCTGCGCATGCCTGGAGAAAACCTGCCGGGGGTTTACCATGCAAAAAACATCGCCTTTCACTATAATCTTTTACCCCCGTTCAGCGGGAAGAAATATTTGCTTGGAAGACACGTAGCGGTTGTGGGAGCGGGGAATGTAATGATGGATATTGCCCACTATTTAATCCGGGACTGCAAGGTTGATGAGGTGGTGGCAGTCGTCCGCCGGGGGCCGGCAGATGTGAAGTTCACACGCAAAGAGATGGAAGGGGTGGCGGCCAACCTGGATTTAGAGGCACTCGACAAGGAATTTATCCGGGTCTCCCCCAGCATGCAGGCGGCCAAACAAGACCCGGCGGCTGCCAAGGCTGCTTTCATCGATGCGTTACCAAGGGCAATCGAGCCGGTCTCACAAACACGTTTCCGCTTTGAATTCCTGGCCACACCAGTCCGCATTATGGGAGATTGGATGAGCGGTGTAACCGGGCTGAAAGTTGAAGACAATATGCTTGTATCCGTGGATGGGACCGTAAAAGCCAGGGGCACAGGTAATACTCACCAGATCGAAGCAGACACTGTCATTTTTGCCATTGGCGATACCGTGGACCGGGATTTCTGCATGCCAATATATAACGATATATATTTAACTGTAAAAGATCCTCGCTTCCCAGTGGACAAGCTTTCGTATGAAGCCTTCAACCCAGATTCCAACCAGCCCATAGAGAGAATATTCCTGGCTGGCTGGGCACGACAGGCCAGCACCGGCCTGGTCGGGTATGCCCGCAGGGACGGTGAAAATGCCGCAGAAGCGATCCTTGCGTACCTCCAGACCCAACTGCCAATGCGAGACCTGGATAATGTGGTCGAGAAATTTGAGCAGCGTCTCGAGGAGACACACCAGCGGGTGGTGAACAAAACCCACCTGGCGAAGTTGGAGGAAGTTGAAAAGACTGAAGCGCTGAGGCAGGGGGTGGAGGAATTCAAATTTCCGACAAACGATGAAATGTTCACCGCAATGGGCTTTTGAAGTTAATTTCAATCCATCTCGTCGAGTTGGGAACCAAATGCACATGAGGCGGCAATCAAGAGGGGATAGGATCAGCATTAACCATAATTCCCAACGCAATTTTCTACCAATTTAAGCAACACATAGAATTTGTAAAAAGTGGGAGGTACTCTTTTAATTTGTTAAGTACTTGTAAGTATCGAATTGACAGGGTGCGTGTTTTATTGTCAGGAATATAAAGTTACCGATAATTATCAATAGTATGTATTTGTTGGAAGGAGAATCCCATGTCCCCTTATACCATAGTCGTAATTTTATTCTTGTCGTCCTTATTTTTCATTTTAAGCATCATCCCTCTCCTTGAATCCCAATCTGGTACGGATACCTCCCATCGTTCCCCCGGAGGAAAGAAAAAATCCGGTCGATTGCATGGATTGCGAAAAATCTGAACAAATTCATTTTGATTTCCCACCCGGGTGTTGGGAAAAGAATTAAGTATTAAATCAAAGGACACCAATAAAAAACAAAAGAGCGGCCCGGAGGCCGCTCTTTTGTTTTTAATGCATATAATTTATTATATATTCCTGGATACTTTTTGCCAGCGCCTTGGCTCGTCTCGGGGCATCCCCAACATGAGACGTGGCTTGCATCAGTGAGTGGACTTCCGCTTCGGATAGATATTCGGATATCTCCGCATCCCGGCACAAATCTGCTACCAGGGGATTCTCCTTCCCCATCCTGGTAAACTCCCAAGCCTTGAGAGAATGGGATCGAATCCTCTCATGCATTTCCTGACGGTCCGCGCCAGCCTTTACCATGGCGATCAACACCCGTTCTGTTCCTGCGAACGGACCGTAAACTTCCAGGTTGCGTTTCATGGCAGCCTGGTCAATGCGCAATCTGGATAAAATGGTGTTCGCAGTGCGGAGAAGCTCATCCGTGACAAGGCAGGCTTCAGGGAGTAAAATTCGCCGGTTGGCAGAGTCGTCCAGCGTGCGTTCGAGCAATGAATTGGCTGCATTATCCCACGCAATCCCCTGAAGGGATGCTAAATAGCGAGCCAGTGAGTTGATTTTTTCTGCGCGGATTGGGTTGCGTTTAAAGGGCATGGCTGACGAACCGACCTGTTTCTCACCGAATGGTTCAGCAAGTTCACCGATGGAGGGGGACTGCAGGATACGCAAATCGAAAGCCATTTTATGAAGAGAAGCGCCCAACCCTGCCAATGTTGAAACAAAATCATAGTCCTGTTTGCGAGGATATACCTGGGAGGAAACTGGAAAAAAAGGCAGGTTAATTCTCTTGGAAAGCTTTCCTTCGAATTCTTCCAGCGAGTCCGCACCCAGTAGATCTGCGAAACTAGCAGATGTGCCAACCGCTCCTTTAAATCCTTTTCCCCTGATTCCGGAGGCTTGATCCTTTATCTTTTTATAATCAGACAACAAATCTTGTCCATACAAAGCGAGCCGGTAACCAAGGGTGGATGGTTCAGCAGGCTGCAAATGGGTGAAGGCAATCAACGGGGTGTCGGCCCATTTTTCGATAAGCAGGCTGATGGTTTCCAAAAGGGACGAGAGGCTTTTTAGAAGGATTTCAAGCCCTGACCGCATACGCAAAGCGTCGGTATTATCTTCGATGTCTGTTGACGTTGCACCCAGGTGGATGATTCCCCCACCCACTGGACATTGTTCAGTAAATGTTCGCAACTCCGCCATCAGATCATGCTGGATATCAGCCTCAATTTCCATGGACCGGGCAAGGTTAATTTCCGACATATGAATACGGAGATCAGCAACCTGTTCGGGTTTTACCAGCCCGTATTCAGATTGGACCTCAGCCAGGGCGACCCACATCTGTCTCCAAAGCAAGCGCTTGTTTTTTTCACTCCACAACTGGCGCATGGGTGGCGTGCCGTAGCGCCATGTAAAAGGGGATAGATATGTATCGAAATCAGGCATTGCATTTAATCCTATTTACGCACATTTACAGCTTGAGGAAGGTATCCAGAAAAGCCATTTTGTGAAATGTTGAAAATTCGAATTGCGGTGATGCAATCGGCCATCAGTATCTTGCTTGCAACAGGCGGCTTCCTGCCAGCTTGGTTCCCGAATTCCTTTTACACATTTATAAATCTGGATCCATTTGTACTCAAGAAAGAAGCATTGAATGATTATATCCCCTTCATTATCTGAGAATCGTATTTTCTTCATTATTTACATAATGCCTTGAGGCAAAAATTTAGCGGAATTGATAAATAAGAAATATTACCCATTACAGAGAGGGAAGTGAACACATCTAATTAATGAGAAGGATGTTATCCGCTTGACAATCGGATCATTTTGAATATAATACCATCCATATACCATCCATATGGATGATAAGGAGATGATAATGCCAGATACTGAAAAAATCACCATCAATATGTCTGCTGTGGATCTGGGAAAGATAGACTTGCTCGTTCAAGAGAGCCTGTATTCGAACCGTACAGATTTTATCAGGACAGCCATCCGGAACCTGTTGGATAAACATAATATTGAAATACAGCAATCTGTCACGCGTAATTCGTATGTGATCGGCGCGCTGATTTACGACAAAAGTGATTTTGAAAAGCTCAGGTCAAAGGGTGCAAGGATAAAGATGACCATAATCGGATTCTTGCTTCTTGACAATGATATCTCTGCGAAGCTGGCAGGGGAGGTGGTTGAATCAGTCCAGGTGCGGGGAATTTTTCACGCAAGCGACGAAGTCAAAGCCGCGCTTGCAGACCGGATGAAATAATCTTTGCATTTCCCGTTTATTTCTCTGTAATTCCAAAGGATTTTCACAAAACAGAACTTTGTATTTGGCGTTAATTCCCGGGATTATTGCTGCCGTGGCATTTGAGACATGTATACGTTGAATAGTTATTCGGGTGGCAGTCCGCGCATGTAGCCTGTTGGTGGTAGGCACAATTTCCCTCACACCCGCTCGAATGAATAAAATTGGAGCTCCAATTGGAGGTACCATGGCATTGGGAACAATTAGTGCTTATTCCAGCATGGGTGGCGGGTGCGGAGTGACAGGAAACACAAGCCGCGGAAAGCCCGCGAAAAGCTCCACGGGAATGACACTGAAAGCAGCTCAGGCTTGTATGCGCCCCGGTCAAGGCGAACCCAACACGGGAATGATTAAAAGTTGCCGGTTTCCAGGCGATGGTGGAGTGGCAGGCACCACAATCCGTTCCAAACTGACCAGAATGAGCATCCTTGGAGGCATGACATGAAAAGCAGTCGGTGGGCGTGCCCTGCAGAACATGGTTAACATGGCAGGACAGACAAGGGACAGTGATGTGTTTTCCTGTTAATTTAAATGTTGATAAATTATGATCAAAAGTTGCTGTTGTCCAGCCATCTGCTGTGTGACAGGAATCACACTTGGTTCCCAGGCGACCTTCATGTACATCTTTCTGGGCGTGACAGGAAATGCAGTCTGTGGGTGTTCCCTGGAGTACATGATTAACGTGGCAATCTGCACACGGTGTACGGATATGTTGCCCAACCAATTTAAATGCAGCCAGGTTGTGATCAAATGAGGCTGGTATCCAACCCCCTGTTGTATGGCAAGATTCACAATTTGACCCAAGCCTGTTTAAGTGTACATCATTCTCCAGGTGGCAAGAAACGCAACCAGTCGAGGTGGATTGAAGATCCGACAGGTCCCGTGCAGTTGGGTGACATTGCGCACATGCAACCTGAATATGTTTCCCCGACAACTTGAAATTTACATTATCGTGATTGAATAAATGACCATAGGTTTCCACTCCATCGTGACATGCAAGACAATCATTACCGAAATCCAAAACATGTTTTTTTATTTTATCCCCGCTAATTTGGGAGTGGCATCTGGTGCAAATCCCCTGGTCATACCTGGAGTAGTCATTGGCATGGCAATCCTTGCAAGTGAAGGACGAACCGTCAGTCTTATGCTGGTGGGCGGAAAGTGAATACCCGAATGAATTATGCTGGAAGTCGATATTCACCAGGTCAGTCAGTGGGGAGTTGGGACCTCGATGATCCGGGTGACAATCACGACAGGTCAGGTTGGGGTCGCTTTGCTGCAACTGCCCATGCAAGGGTGACGAGGTGGAAAATTGGATTGATACGTCGCCGTGACAGACCACACACCTGTCAGCCATGGTGGAGGTGTTCCAGAATGGAGCATGGCACAAACTGCACTGACCTGAAATTTCTGCATGGGATCTGACGTTGCCTATGGGTGTTCCAGATTGAGCATTTAGCGCCCCTGGACTGAATAATATCCCACCCTTCGCGATCGCCAATCCTGTGACAATGACGGCGGTAAGCAGTGCAGCCAGCAATCCGAAAGATGTCACACACCCTTGGGGAGGATTTTTCATCACCAACCTGCGTCAAAAAAGTGCATGATCCAGGTCCTTTCCGGAATAGATATTGGCTGCCAATATCATCATCTGCTATTGGCGAGTAAATCCAACCAGATCCGTACTTGAAGATCTCCTAGAAACATGGGAAATATATTCGGGTACTTCAGAGGGATTCCACCACATTGCATTCTATTATACGGTGGAATCAGAAAAGGAATTAACGTCCAGTAATCAAAGTGGGATAATTTTTGATACCAGTGTGGTCCTGGAATTAGTTACCGGGATTATTGCTTTGATGGCATTTAAGACAAGTGTAGGTGGAATAGCTGACGGGGTGGCAATCAGCGCAAGTAGCCTGCCGATGGGTGGCACAATTACCATCACACCCATTGGAATGAGTGAAATTGGCCGACCAATTGCTGGTGCTGTGACATTGGGCGCAATTGGTGCCAAAACCTGAGTGGGTTGATGGAGCAGAATGACATGAACCACAAGAAGGAGATAATCCGCTGTAGTTTCCACCTGCATGACATTGGGTGCAAGCCAAACCTGAATGTGCACCAGTCAGCGGGAACCCCGAGGTAGAGTGGTTAAAGGATGCCGGTTTCCAGCCGCTGGTTGAATGACAAGAACCACAGTTCGTACCGAACTGACCACCGTGAGCATCGTTTGAGGCATGGCAGGCATAACAATTGGTCGGAGTGCCTTTGTAGACGCCGTTGATATGGCAACTTGAACAAGATACATTGACATGCTGACCAGTCAATTGGAATGAGGAAAGATTGTGGTTGAAAGAAGCAGGTTTCCAGCCGCTTGTTGAATGGCAGGATCCGCAAGATGTACCATACTGTCCTCCGTGAGCATCGTTTGAGGCATGACAGGCATAACAATTGGTCGGGGTACCTTTGTAGACGCCGTTAACATGGCAGCTTGAACAGGATACGTTGACGTGCTGACCAGTCAATTGGAATGAGGAAAGATTATGGTTGAAAGAAGCAGGTTTCCAGGCACTGGTTGAATGGCAGGATCCGCAAGAAGTACCATACTGCCCTCCATGAGCATCTTTTGAGGCGTGGCAGGCATAACAATTGGTCGGGGTGCCTTTGTAGACGCCGTTAACATGGCAGCTTGAACAGGATACGTTGACATGCTGACCAGTCAATTGGAATGAGGAGAGGTTATGGTTGAAGGAAGCAGGTTTCCAGCCGCTGGTTGAATGGCAGGAAACACAACCTGTTCCAAACTGTCCATTGTGAGCGTCTTTGGTGGCATGACAGGAATAGCAATCGATGGGCGTTCCCTTAAATACGCCATTAATATGGCAACCAGCACAAGCCACGTTCACATGTTTTCCCGTAAGTTTGAAGGTTGAGAGATTGTGGTCGAAGGTGGCAGGTTTCCAGGCGTTGGTCGAATGGCAGGAAACACATCCTGTTCCAAACTGTCCATTGTGAGCGTCTTTGGTGGCATGACAGGAATAGCAGTCAGCAGGTGTGTCTTTAAATAAGCCATTAATATGACAGTTAACACACGCGACGGTAATATGTTGACCGGTCAATTTGAAGCTGGATAAATTGTGATTAAATGTGGATGGTTTCCAGCTGTTTGTGGAATGACAGGAACCGCAATCGGTGCCAAGACTGCCCAGGTGGGTATCCTTCAATTGATGGCAGGAATAGCAATCCGTGGGCGTGCCATTGAGGATATTATTTGCATGGCAAACATCACACTGGACCACAGCGTGTTTCCCTGTCAATTTGAAGATGGATAAACCATGATCATATATCGCCGGATTCCAGGCTGAAGGATCGTGACAACCACTGCAGTCAAATCCTTCACTCCCCTTGTGGATATCTCTAAGTGTGTGGCAGGAATAACAGTCGGTGGGTGTGCCCTGTAGAATATGATGGACATGGCAATTGCCGCATGCAGTGCTAGCATGTTGACCGATTAATTTGAACGAAGACAGGGAATGATCATATTTTGCTTGTGTCCATCCTTCGGGAGTGTGGCAAGAGCCACAATCCGTTCCAAGTCGACCCTGGTGGATATCCTGCTTGGAATGACATGAATTGCAGTCCTGGGAAGTAGCCTTGAGGTCAGCAAGTGACCGTGTATTCACGTGACATTGAGCACACGAGGTCTGGGTATGTTTCCCGGTTAATGGGAAGGCAACTTTCGCATGATCGAAATTGTGTCCATATGTCTCTGCCCCGTCATGACAGGAAAGACAGTCAACCCCGAAATCAAGAACGTGGGTCTGGGTGAAGGCACCATCCATTTGAAAATGGCAGGTGGTACATATATTTACATCGAACCCTAAATAGATCCTGGCATGACAATCATCGCAGGTGAAGGACGAACCATCGGTCTTCACCTGGTGACTGCTAATGGAGAAGCCAAATGAACCATGGATGAAGGTGGCATTACTTAAATCCAATAACGGTGCGTCCGGACCCCGATGGTCTGGATGGCAATTGCGGCAGCTTAGGCTGGAATTGTCTTTAAACAGTACCCCATGGAGTGTGGTTGGGTCCTGCCACTGGACCGCGACATCCGTGTGGCATATCACACACCTATCAGCCATGCTGGATGTACTCCAGAAAGGTGCGTGGCAAACACTGCATTGACCACCGATCTCTGCATGCGAGGAAACACCGCCCAAGGGAGCGCCTGTCCGGTTGTTGAGCGCATCCGGGCTGAACAGCATGCCACCCTTTACAAAACTGAATCCACCCACAAGAAGGGATACGATTACTGCGGCAATGATGCTGGAGGTGGAGAGGAATCCCAGATGGGTATTTTTCATCATCACCTTACTTTAGCAAAGTAGCGTAATACAGGGCAGCACCTATATGAATGAAAGCAGCCGTGAAAAGTGCCATCCCGATCGGGATGTGGATAATATGCCAGATGGCGAATAATCGTCGGGCGCGGGATAATGCTGCCGCCTGGACCTGTCCAGAAACTGTTTCCATCTCGACGCCGTCCAGGGTACGCGGAATTTGGGTATAGATATAACGCCCTACAAACCCGCTGGCGACGATTAATATTGTTAATAGGGTAGTGGCACCGGCGAGACCATTAAATTTCCAGGAGGTATGGAGCAATACCATGTACGGACCCACAAGACCGGTAAAAATGTGGAACTGGAGCCAGGAGGCCATACTCCCCCAATTCGCAACCCGACTGCGCTTGCGGATGGAATAAAGTATTTCGGTCAGCAGCATGAGAATGAATCCCAAGATACCCAGCAGGTGACCAAACAATGCTCCGGCAGGGGGGATGGTTCGCGTCAAAAAAACAACGATCGCGTAGACAGCACTGATCAGGAGGGCTGCAAGAAAAGCCAACCACAATCCACGGTTGCCGCTATATTGTGTGGTGTAGTGTGCCACCAATGACCTCCGCTTGATTTAATCCTTTCCTGCCGTGCGACCAAAAATCCATCACAATTTGACCTATAGGTGCCCCAGGTTGAAGGAGCGGCCGGATGGGAGAAATATCCATTTTTGAAGAAATCAATTCCTGCAAGGGCAATGATAGTTTTTGTTCCCCCATCACCAGGGCACCAAGAATTGTCTTCTCTCCTATCATCAAACGAACATGGTTAAGGTCAGAACTACTTTCCAGTGAAATCGTGTTCGGTAGTTCTTTCCAAGTCTCACTTGAGCCGCGTGCCACAGATACCAGGTCATCGTCCTTACCGCTTCCGACCGAGCCGATAATAGTGGTCATCACTCCAGCCAGTCGGAGCACATTGACAGCCACCTTCCGAAAATAGGTATTCCTTTCACCAGTCATATTCGCAGCAGCAACCTTGCCTTTTTCACGAGCAGGACCCCATAAAGTGTCAACAATGGATTGCCCGCTTACCGGATCGTAAACCTGGGAAACATCTCCAGCGGCAAAGACATCCCGGCTGCTGGTTTGAAGAGTTTCATCTGTCAGGATGCCGCGGTCGGTCTCGAGACCAGCAGTCCTGGCCAGATCCATTCGTGGCTTTACCCCCACCCCCACCGCCACAATCTCGCATTTGAGGGTCTCCCCATTTTTTGTGAGAATGCCAACCACCTTACCGTTTTTCCCCAAGATTTCCGCCGCCTCCGTTTGATAGTGCAGAATTACTCCGTCTTCGGCAAGGCGATGCTCCATGAGGCGGGATTCTTTTCGATCAAGCACGTTTGGCCAGTAGCGATCTCCACGCAGGAAATAATGCACCTTTAAACCCCGTGATAGCAATCCCTCCACCATTTCGACAGCGATAATTCCCCCGCCAACAACGACGGCGGTCCTGGCTTTACGCGCCAATGCAAGGATATGACGCGTATCTTCAAAATCATCCATTTTGACCACGCCAACCAAGGTGGCTCCCGGAATGGTTAGTGGGACAGCAGTTGAACCAGTTGCCAGCAGGAGGCGGTCATAAGTTAATTTTCCCAGCGACCCCATCTCCAATTGGTGTTTACCAGGATCTAGATGGGTGGCTACTCCGTGGATGTATTTAATATTAAGCGGTTTCCAATCGGTTTTTATGAATATGGTAAGTTGTTTTTCGGGGATTTCGCCATTCAGGTAGTAGGCAATTCCCGGGCGCGAGTAAAATCCGTGAGGATCGTCTCCAACCAGAGTGATTTCTGCGGATTTTTCCAAGTTCCTTATAGTTTGAACAGCCGCAACACCGGTCACTCCTGTACCGACGATTACATAACGGGTCATTCCGCCCCCTTTGAAAACAGGTCCGTCCTTTCAAAGCGCAACACCCCACGCGGACAGCGACGCACGCACTCTCCGCATGTCAGGCATTGGGAAACTTCGATATTTTCACCCAACCAGGCATGCCGGCGTACGTCAATTCCTATGGGGCAACTAAATGAACAAATGCCACACTGAACACACCGTTCACTTTCGGGAACGACGTGCCCGGAAACCAGGACTTCTCTACGCCGTGATTCGTGGCTCAAAGACAATTGAATACCCATAAGTTGGCTATATTACCCTAATTTATTCAGATGAACAATGAATATAGTTATCAAATTTGCAAGGATATGAAAACCGGGTCCCCATCGAGACCCGGCATCTTTGGAAATGATGCGATCACTCGATCGGTACGACGTTGGATGCCTGAAGTCCTTTTGGCCCCTGTTCGATTGAGAATTCGACCTTCTGATTTTCCTCCAGGCGCTTATAACCTTCCATCTGGAGGGCTGAGAAGTGCACGAACACATCCTCACCATCCTCGCGACCGATGAAACCAAACCCCTTGGTAGCATTAAACCATTTTACTGTTCCAACATGACGTTCTTCTGACATTTATCCTTCTCCTGCAAAGAATTGATCGGCTCCTGTCTGGACACATGAGGCGAGACGGGGGCACAATGGGCGAAAGCTTATCATGCCGGTTTGATGATGTCAAGAGTTAAATGAACAATAGGAAAGGCAATGTATATACCTAGCATGTTTCCCCTCTTTTTAATCCACTTTCAAACCGCTACTTTCTCTCTACTGTCAGCGCGGAGGAAGTGCTTCCCCCTTCCATTTGCATGTACTTTGCTGTGATTGTATCTTCCATCAACCTTTTCAACCGCCGTCTTTCGAGCCCCACAGGATTAAGCGGATTGAAAGCGACCGGTTTTCCGACCACGAGGTATCCCGAACCATGGATGGTGACAGGAAAGAATTCGAGACGTTGTCCCTTCTCGGCGTAATACCTCTCTCCGAGGCGAACAAAACTGTGTTGGAATGGCTGCATCTTAGTTAGCGGATCTTTGTAAAGACGATAATCTTCCGGGAACACCAATAGGAATTTTCCTTCGCTCAACAGGCTCATACTCATATCCAAAGTCTCTTGCATGCGATCATAATCATGGACATAGACAGGAATACATCCGAGGGAATAAAACAGGGGAACACTGATCTTGCAGATCGCACGGGATAACCAAACGCTTGCTGGGGGTTTAATATGCAATTGCCGTTCAACGAAATCAGCCTGGAGCCATAGAGGTGCCAGCTGCTTATCCATCATGTCCGCGATCACCCAGTGATGAACCCGAACAGGAATGGAACAGGCTGCTGCGATTGGACCCGTGGCATCAAGATGGTTACAAATGAAAACAGCCGGTCCATGGCGGGGGAGGTTTTCTTCCCCAATCAATTTTCCACCCCATAAAAATAAATCCACCATTCCCACGATTAATTGATACATTCCATCATTCATGTTTCACCACCTGGATGATCAATCGCGGTTTTTAAGCGGGCTTCGTAAAATGCAACGGGAAAGCCTTTTCCTTACTGCTTAAGGCAACCTACCAGAGTGCCAATCCCAATGCATCATGCGACACCTTTCTTAATAATTATAACCCTTTCATCCTGGATAGTAACCGGAACTGAAACGTAAAGAACATGAGTTTCAAGCTAGTTTATTAAATGTGAGGGAGCAAATTGGTGATTAAGATATATCATCCAATATTTACCGTGGTGGAGGGTTTATTCCACTCTAATCAGCAAAACCTGTTCTAAATTGTCAGCAAACGCGGTCGATACTGCAGGGCCTCCGCCAGGTGCGATGAGACAATGGATTCGCTTCCGGCAAGGTCAGCGATCGTACGGGCTAATTTCAGGATCCTATGATACCCGCGGGCTGACAATTGCAGCTGATTCATGGCTGTTTGCATTAATACCTGTCCGGTCTCATAAAGTGTGCAGAACTTGCGGACATCAGCGGGACGCATGTCGGCATTATTCCTGGCGAGGGAATTTTTTGCGATGCCAAACCTGACCCTTTGAATTTCGCGCGCGGCTTCGACCCGGTCCCGAATCGGTCCAGATGCCTCCCCCAGCCGCTTCTCAGCCAATTTCTCATATTCTATCCGGGGCACCTCCACGTGGATGTCAATCCGATCCAACAATGGTCCCGAAATTCTCTTCTGGTATTTAGTTACCACCATGGAGGAGCACGTGCAGGGTTTAACCGGATCCCCGTAATACCCGCACGGGCATGGATTCATTGCGCCAATCAGTTGGAAACTGGCTGGAAAAGTCAAGGAGCCTTGTGCGCGGCTGATGGTTACGAACTTGTCTTCAAGAGGTTGACGCAGCACTTCCAGCACACGCATTCCGAACTCTGGCAGTTCATCCAAAAAAAGGACCCCTTGATGAGCAAGAGAGATCTCCCCCGGATGCGGCCAATTGCCGCCACCCACCAAGCCGGCATGGCTGATGGTATGGTGGGGAGCGCGGAAGGGACGATTGCGCAGCAATGGAGTTTCGGGTGGGAGTTGGTCGGCAACCGAATAGATGCGGGTGACATCCAATGCCTCATCGATGGACATTTTTGGCAGGATGCCCGGCAGCGCCCGTGCCAGGAGGGTTTTTCCTGCCCCCGGAGGTCCGATCATAATTACATTATGTCCGCCGGCTGCTGCCACTTCGAGGGCGCGCTTAACATGCTCCTGGCCTTTTACTTCACCAAAATCGGTTGACGGTGAAAGGGGGGTATCTTCAACTTCTTTACGGAGATACGGCAGGATAGGCTTGCGTCCCGCCAGATGGGTAAAGAGAACTGCCAGGGAGGATACAGGGATGACTTCCAAACCGGGGATGAGAGCAGCTTCAGCTGCATCAGACTCTGGGACCACGATGCGCTTGAATCCAGCATTCCGGGCGGTTGCAGCCATGGGCAGTACGCCGCGTGCGTGGCGAACAGCGCCGTCCAATGATAATTCACCCACAACCATTGTTTCTTCTGTGATCTCTGGCGGCAACATGCCCGTGTAAACCAGTACCCCAAGAGCGATGGGCAGATCATAAGCCGGACCCTCTTTGCGGACCGAAGCGGGGGCAAGGTTGACCACCAACCGTTTTCGTGGGAAAGGGACTCCTGCATTCCGCACCGCAGCCTGCACCCTTTCGCGGCTTTCCTGGATGGCTGTGTCTGGCAGACCAACAATGGTCATACCGGGGAATCCGGAGGTGTAGTCCACCTCAACCTCGACCACCACCCCATCCAACCCGATCACAGCACAGGAATAGACACGTGCTAGCATGGCTAGAGTATAGATAACAATGGGGGTAAAGTCAACCGAC
>DBFP01000045.1:0-3543 GCA_002294405.1 Anaerolineales bacterium UBA877
TGTTTTAAATATAAATCAAGCCGAATGTTTTCGTTCGGGGCATGTCCGCGTCCATCGGGGTGACCGAGACCTGCGGTCGCCACCGGGAGTCCCAGGTCATGAATGAAGGGATAGTTTGGCCCGGAACCTCCGCTCATCGGCAACAAGCGCATTGGTTTCCCGTAAACCGGCAGCGCAGTATCGCAAACCAATTTTACAAATGGATCGTCAGGATCTGTGCGAGCCGGGGGATCACCCCCCAATTGTTCAATTTTCACATCAGAGAATCCATTTGCATCCAGATGCAGACGAAGTTGCCTAATAACATCATTTGGTTCCTGGTCAGGGACGAGGCGGAAATCAATCTTTGCAGAAGCCTTTGCTGGAAGAACAGTCTTTCCACCAGAACCTTGGTAACCTGAAGTCAACCCGCAGATGGTACAAGTAGGCGAGAAGACTTCCTCCAGCCGAAGGGATACCCCGCCAGTCAAGCCTTTAAGAAAAGACTTGACTCCGTACAAGTCTTTATAAACCCCTGCTGTCTCCGGCAGAGCAGACATAAGTTCCACATCCCTAGTTGAAGGTTTGCGGACCTTATCGTAAAATCCTGGCAGGAGAATTTTTTCGTCAGGTCCTTTGAGACTTGAAAGCGCCCAAATTAGACGCCAGGCCGCGTTTGGAAAAATCGAACCACCCAACCCGGAATGAACATCCGTGGCAGCAGTCTCGACAGATAGTTCCTCGTAGCAAATGCCTCGCAAACCCAGGTATTGCACTGGCGTTTCTGTATGATCTACTCCTCCGAACTCCCAAATGCAAGCATCAGATTTGAGCCTTTTAAGGTTGTTACGGACATATTCATGCAAATGCTCGCTGGAAGTCTCTTCCTCCCCCTCGATAATGAATTTGATTCCGCAGGGAAGATAACCCAAAGTGGATAACAACGCATCAACTGCGAAAAGGCGGGCGGTCAAGTGACCTTTGTCGTCTCCAACCCCGCGTCCGAAAAGTTTACCATCCCGCAAAGACGGTTCAAAGGGTGGCGTTTCCCATAATTCCAAAGGTTCAGGTGGTTGAACATCGTAATGGCAATAAAATAAGACTGTTTTATCACTTTTTCCCTTATGTTCTCCGAAGACAACCGGGGCTCCCCCGGTAGGCATTAATTCGGTATTGAAATTTCGGAGGCGCAACATTTCAGCAACAAGTTCAGCGCACTCCTGGATACCCAGATTTTGGGCTCCCACAGATGGTTGGGCAACGAGACGGGAAAGTTCAGCGATACTCTCATCCATGTGAGATTCTAAAAAGGAGTCCAATTTGCCATATATATGCTCGTCCATATTAACCACCTTCACTTGCTAAATAATCCAGTGATCCAGGAAATTGAATAATAACCTGCATAAGCGAAAATCAGCATTTTTAGAATCTTCCCAATACTGCAAGCGATCAGGAATTTCCAGACGGGCAGTTTTAATGCTCCAGAGGCCATTCCTGCGAGGTCGAAAAGTGGGTTTGGGACGAATGCAAGTAAAATGATCACTCCATACGCCAGAGTCTGATGCACAGACATCCAGGATGTCAATCGATTATATAGTGCCACCCGTTCGACAACTCCCTGTCCGCTGAATCCAGCGACATACCCTGAAAGCTCGCCCAAAGCTGCACCAAGCCCGGAGGCAATGGCAACCCCAAATGGGTTAAGGATAGCCCCCATGGCGGTGGTGAAAGCAATTCCTGGAAGCGGGATAATGATTGTGGCGTTGGCTGCAATCGAGAGAAGAAATATGCCAACAAATCCGTATTCTTCAAGCTTCTTGACTTGATTTTTATAAATGAAGAGAACGGAAATAAATGTTACCACTCCCACCAATGCGAGAATTCGAAGGGTGGTGAGATGCTTAGGTCGGGTCATTCTTCATGGATGGTAAGTTTGGTTAACTTCACTGCAGGCGAATTCACCTTAATAGGATCGCGCTCGGGGATGGAGAGCAACACGTCCATACCCCCGATAACCTGTCCAAAAACCGTGTGCTTATTATTCAGGTGTGGTGTGGGGACGTGGGTAATGAAGAATTGTGAGCCGTTCGTGCCTGGACCGGCATTTGCCATAGAAAGAATCCCGGGTTTATCATGCTTAAGAGATGGATGGAATTCATCAGCAAAACGATAACCGGGACCCCCGCGTCCTGTGCCAGTCGGATCCCCACCCTGGGCCATGAAGTTGATAATGACGCGGTGGAATATTGTCCCATCATAATACCCTTCGCGTGCCAGGAAAACAAAATTATTGACAGTTACCGGAGTTTTATCGGCAAAAAGCTCAATTTTAATTTCTCCCATTTCCGTTTCCAGGATTGCAGAATATTTTCTTTTCAGATCAATGATAAATTCCGGAGGTTTGTTCCATTGTTTCATTTTTTTATCCTTTTGTAATGGTTTATGGACGGGTAATTCATGCATATATTGGGGAAGCACTTCTTTCCTATTATGACAGCATCGATTCAATCCGCGCAACGACCATATCGAGAGCCGCGGTGTTGAACCCTCCCTCAGGGATGATTACATCAGCGTATCGTTT
The DNA here is from genome assembly GCA_002294405.1 of Anaerolineales bacterium UBA877. The sequence goes on from DBFP01000045.1 coordinate 2,561, forward strand.
TGAAGGCTCAACAAATTCAAGGTGCATGGGGCGTACCGTGGATAGATATTGTTTTACGACCATTTCCAACGTCCGACCACGCTCGGAAATGTCACGTTCCAGCCGGCGGATAAATCTAAGATCAGAATCGGTATCCACAAAGATCTTTACATTAAAAAGATCCCTTAAAACTGGCTCTGCAAATAAAAGAATACCTTCCACCAAAATAACACCGCGCGGCTGGACGATATACGTGCGTGCAGTCCGGCTGTGAGTTGAAAAGTCATAGATTGGGACTTCCGCCGGCTGTCCGTTTTTTAATTGAAGAATATGTTGGGTCAACAAATCGGTGTCGAGTGAATTGGGATGATCAAAGTTTACTTCAGCGCGCTGATTCGGTGGCAGTCCACTCAAGTCTTTGTAGTACGCATCGTGTTGGAGAAATGAAATCCGGTCTGGTCCCACTCTTTGCAGGATTGTTTGGGCAACCGTCGTCTTTCCTGATCCAGATCCACCAGCTATACCGATGGCAAGTAATCGACGATCATTCATATTTGAATTATACCCTTACAGGACTCAATAATAAAATTCTCCATTTTGGGATGTTGAAACATCGCTCAGTGGTGAATGTATTAAGGTGACATAAGTCACTTGCACATTGATGTTTAAATCTGTAAAGTATGATTGGCAGTCGGAATATTACATAAATTAATAAAACAATGTCAGAAAACGACCAAATAGACCAACGGATTGTCGATTTTCTCATGGAAGATGGCCGGATGGCGGCTGCCGAGATTGCNNGACGCCATCATGGATGTTGCCCAAAAAGCCATGGGGTTTGACAGCGTTTCCTACGTGGCATGCTCCATCGGTGAAACCGATGTTTCGATCCAGGTGGTGGCGAAGGATACGGCTGAAATATATCAATTTGTCACTGAAGTAATTGGAAAAATGCCGGGAGTGCGCAAAACCACAACTTCCATCGTACCCATAGTTCTTAAAGA
>DBFP01000045.1:3615-46464 GCA_002294405.1 Anaerolineales bacterium UBA877
ATCGACCTGGGCACCATGTCAGCGATGACCTATGAACTTGAAATTGAAACTGTTGAAAAAATTGTAAAGATGTGCCCGGGAATGGAAATGATCCGGTTTTCGTGCTCGGGGACTGAAGCTACCATGCATGCCATTAGGGTGGCAAGGGCATTTACCGGGCGGGAAAAGATCATCAAGTTTGAAGGAATGTATCATGGTTTCCAGGATTACACGCTTTGGTCAACTTATTCTCCNNTGCATGGGGAATTGTGGTGCCATACTGCCCCGGGATAATTTCCTCCAATTTATCCGCGAGGAATGCGATAATTATGGGATCGTCATGATCCTCGATGAGGTCAAGACTGGTTTCCGAATTGCCAATGGCGGAGCCCAGGAGTATTATCAAATCCGTCCGGATTTGGCAACCTATGCAAAAGCCATGGCAAATGGATACCCCCTGGCGGCCTTCGGGGGGAAGAAAGAAATTATGTCAATCATCGGGCAAGGAGTTTCACAGGGTGGAACTTTCACGAATAATAAGCCCGGAGTTGCGGCAGCATGGGCCACATTGACCATTTTAAACCGGGAACCGGTCATAAAAACAATCGAAATGCGGGGTAAACGACTTATGGACGGGATCCGTGATATTTTCTCGGAGGCAGACATTCCCGTGTGCATGAATGGCTACCCGGCCATGTTCTCCTTTGCTATTGGAGTGGAAAAGGTTACCGATCAGCGCTCCTGGAACGAAAGTGAAAAAGAATATTACCTTTCCCTGATTGAGGGCATGATTGAACGCGGAGTAATGCCTGACCACGACGCACGCGAGCCCTGGTTTTTATGCTACTCACATACCGAGGAAGATATTGAAGTTACGTTGGATGTTGTTAGGGAGACAATCAAGGCAGTAAACAGGAAAAAATAATTCGTATCCAGAGTGTGGTGATGCTGCGATCGTCAACGCGGAGGCTGCATTGTCAAATTATTCATCACAGGAAATTGTCCAAATGAACCGGGAATTCACCTTTTTCTCCTGGTCGATTCAGGGGCAAGTCAATCCCATACCTGTTGAGAAAGCCCAGGGTGTTTATTTTTGGGACATGGATGGAAAACGATATATTGACTTTTCTTCCCAACTGATGAATACGAATATTGGACATCAGCACCCGAAGGTAGTGAAGGCCATCCAGGATCAGGCAGCCAAGCTTTGCTTCGTGCATCCCGGAAATGCCACCGAAGCGCGTGGATTATTAGGCAAAAAATTAGCAGAGGTGACACCCGGTAACCTTAAGAAGACATTTTTTACACTGGGTGGCGCAGAGGCAAATGAAAACGCTATAAAAATCGCCCGTTTTTATTCAGGAAAACACAAAATCCTTGCGCGTTATCGTTCTTATCATGGAGCAACTCATGGTTCAATTGCCTTAACCGGGGATTATCGACGCCTGGCAGTCGAACCTGCCATGCCGGGAGGCGTGCATTTCCTGGACCCGTTCTGTTACCGCTGCCCGTTTGGACAAAAAAAAGAAACCTGCAAGCGGGAATGCCTCTCACATCTTGAAGAAGTCATTCGGTATGAAGGAGCGGAGAAGATTGCGGCTGTCATCATGGAAGGGGTTGTCGGATCGAACGGATTGATCATCCCTCCAGACGATTATTGGCCCCGGGTGAGGGAAATATGTTCCAATAACGGTATCCTGCTCATTTCTGACGAAGTGATGAGCGGTTGGGGGCGAACCGGAAAATGGTTTGCCGTGGATAACTGGGGGGTTACTCCGGATATCATCACCACTGCAAAGGGGATCACCAGCGGTTATGTGCCGTTGGGGGCTGTGATTGTCTCAGAATCTATAGCCAAATTCTTTGATGACAAATACCTATACGCCGGACTTACATATAATGGTCATGCCCTAGCCTGTGCCGCAGCGTTGGCAACAATCGATGTATATCATGAAGATCATCTCATCGAAAATGCCCAAAATGTGGGAGAGTATCTCGGTCAAAAACTGGAGGAATTTAAAAACCGGCATCGTTCCGTTGGAGATGTGCGCTATATCGGACTTTTCTCAGCGATAGAATTAGTGGCAAACCGAGACACCAAGGAAATCTTTGCGTCATCCGTTATGGGAGAAGTTGGCAAGGTGCTGCGTGAAAACGGGTTGTTTACCTACATCATGGCGAATAACATGGGGAGTCTGGTGTTTGTTGTGCCGCCGCTGTGCATTACGAAGATGGAATTGGATGAAGGCTTGGCAATTGTCGATAAGGCGTTGGAAGTGGCAGACAGGTCGGCTGTATGATGAAAATCTTGAATTATATTAATGGTAGTTGGGTTGAGCCAAACTTTTCAGAAACCATCGACGTTATCAACCCGGCAACCGGTGAATTGTTGACCCGGACACCCCTTTGCGGGCTGGAGGATGTCAACGCGGCTGCAATGGCTGCGAATGAAGCGTTCCCTGCGTGGCGGAAAACGCCGGCACAAGATCGCATCCAATTCCTTTTCAATTTACGCGATTTGATGAAGTCCAACCTGGATGAAATATCCCGTACCATCACCAATGAGTGTGGAAAAACAATCGAAGAGTCAAAAGCGGAAATGACCCGGGCAATAGAAAATGTGGAAATCGCCTGTGGGATTCCCATGATGGCCAAGGGTGAAATTTCAGAGGATATTGCCCCTGGCATTGACGAGATCATGTTGCGTCAACCCGTGGGTGTATGCGCGACAATTTGCCCGTTCAATTTCCCTGGGATGATACCATTCTGGTATCTGCCATACGCAATCGCCTGCGGTAACACCTATGTTATTAAACCATCGGAAAAGGTACCGATGACGATGCAATCAATATTCCGGCTGATCGAACAAATCGGTTTACCTAAAGGGGTGATAAACCTTGTTAACGGGTCAAAGGCAGTTGTCGACGGAATCCTCGATCACCCGGGAATCCGTGCCATAACCTTTGTCGGATCCTCTCCCGTGGCTCAATATATTTACCGGCGAGCGGCGGAAAAGGGGAAGCGCGTCCAGGCACAGGGGGGAGCGAAGAATCCGGTTGTCATCCTTCCTGATGCTGATATGGAAATGGCAACCAAGATTACTGCCGATTCAGCGTTCGGATGTGCCGGTCAACGCTGCCTGGCGGTTTCATGGGCAATCACTGTGGGGGAGGCACGAAATAATTATACAGAAATGATCTGCGACGCAGCTCAATCGCGTGTAGTCGGATATGGATTGGATTCTGGAGTTCAAATGGGCCCAGTTATCAACCAGGCTTCACGGGAACGGATCGAAGATCTGATCGGACGCGGTGCAAATGAAGGCGCCACTGTTTGTGTGGATGGGAGACAAACCATAATTAAGAACTACGAAAAGGGTGCATTCATCCGTCCGACGATTATGCTTGATGTTCGTCCGGAAAGCGAAATTGCCCGAACCGAGATATTTGGTCCTGTATTAAGTTTGATCCATGTTAATTCTTTCGATGAGGCTATTGCACTTATTAATATGGGGAAATACGGAAATCAAGCAAGCTTGTTCACCTCGGATGGTGCCTCAGCACGCAAATTCAGGTATGGAGTTGATGCTGGAAATATCGGAATAAATATTGGAGTTGCCGCTCCGATGGCTTACTACCCTTTCAGCGGGTGGAAAGAATCATTTTTTGGTGATTTGCATGGCCAGGGAATGGACGCCGTTGAATTCTTCACACAAAAAAAAGTCGTTGTTGAACGTTGGCCTAAAGAATGGTCTCGAAAGTTTTAATATTGAGAGGAGGACAACCCTGAGCAGATATACCCTTTCGGAAAATGAAATCTTACCCTTGCAAGAGTTAAACCACAATTCATTAATAATCGGAAATTGAAGAGGAGGAATGCATAATGCCTGAACAAATGGCTTTTGCTCGTAAAGCGAGTGGCCTGGTAAGGGGTCTTTCGTTTATCGATGCCTTCGGGGTCGGCTTCATGAACCAGGGGTTGACGCCCAGCATGTGGGTGATGATCAGCCTGGGGCTGGGAGTTTATACCGGTGGTAACCTGATCATAGCAACCCTGCTTTCAGCACTGCTGTGCGGGATTGGTTTTTCGCTGGTTTGGGGTATTCTTGGCGGTTCCATGCCACGATCCGGTGGTGAATATATATATAACTCCCGCATCATCCACCCTCTTATCGGCATCGCTGAATCGTTTGGGAATGCCTTCGTATGGATCATGTGGATTTACATCCTGGCACCCTGGACGGTGGACCCTGGACTAACCATGATGTTCCAATTCTTGGGGAGGCCGGATATCGCCGATGCACTTATCACCAAGATAAATACACCTCTAGGTCCATTCGCGCTTTGGTTCTTTTTGATCGCGACCGTCGTCAATTTCATCGCTTTCCTGTTCGTGGTTTTCGGCATCAAGATATTTGCCAGGGTTCAAAAAGTGATCATGGTACTGGGTATTGCTGGCTGTATGGTGATCTTATTGGTATTCTCCTTCACAAGCCGGGATGCCTTTGTGAACGCATGGAATAACCTGGCAGCCCAGTACGGTTCCCTGGATTACAATAGTTTTCTAACGACGGCACGGGCGACCATCGAGGAAGCAGGGGATGTACTTCCCAAAACCTGGAATTGGTTCGACACCCTGGGTGTAATGGTGGCTGGTTCATGGCTGTTTGCATATTCCTACTGCATCACCTTTATCGCTGGGGAAGTTAAACGACCGGATAAAACCATTATCCTGGCAAACCTGTCNNACGGTGGGATTCGAATTCCTATCTGCCACTGCATGGGTGGATAATCTTGGGGAGGGTTTGGCTGGTTATACCTTGCCGTGGGCGCCGAATTTTGTTGGTTTGGCGGCAGTCATCAACCATAACTGGTTTGTGGTGTTCATGATGGCGATGTCGTTCATTGTCTTCAACCTATGGTGGGTGGCGCTCTCTTACCTGGCGTTCCCGCGCATCCTTTTCGCCTGGGGGATGGATCGAATGGGCCCCAAGTGGTTTGCAGACATCGACTACCGCTGGGCTTCGCCGGTTAAAAATCACATTTTATGCTTTGTCCTGGGAGAGATAGGTATCTTGTTATACACGATTTTCCAGGATCAGATGAGTGGTCTCTCTGTAACCGGCTTGGAGATCGTCTCGGTGTTTGGTGTGACCGCCGTGGCAGCCGCACTTTTCCCCTTCTCCAAGAAAGCCAAGAATATCTGGGATTCGTCACCTTATAAAAAATGGAATATCCTGGGCATTCCTGTCGTTACCATCGGNNATCTACCTGGCGATCCTTTTCTACTTCTTTATCGTAATGCCAGACCTGGAAGGATTGGCGATCGGTTCCCTGATCTTTTATGCAGTAATTTGGGCAATTGGGATTGGATGGTACTTCTATTGGAAGAAACGCAATAAGGATGTGGGTGTCGATATCAATATGACCTTTGGCGAATTACCGCCTGATTAGCACCAAACATTGTTCGAGGGGCGCAGGTGCAGTTCCTGCGCCCCTCCATACAATTTTTCGATTATTGATTCAAGGAGTTTTTATGGGTAAAACGACCAAAATCTTTTTTGTCACCGATATCCATGGTTCAAACCTGTGCTATCGGAAATATCTGAATGCATTAAAAGTTTACAACGTGGATGTCGGAATTTTACTTGGAGATTTAACAGGCAAAGTCCTTGTTCCACTGGTGGAAAAATCAGGGGGAGGTTGGGAAACCACACTAATGGGTACGCATACGGAATGCGCCAACCAGGATGAATTGGATAAATTAATCAAGACCATCGAGATGATGGGTTACTACTGGGTTCATCAGACTCCCGATGAATTCCAGGCGTACAAGGCGGATCCCAAGAAGGTCGATACGCTGTTTAAACAATTGATGCTGCAGCGATTAAAGGAATGGATAACGCTCGCCGATGAAAGACTGGCGGGAACCTCGTACAAGGTTTACATGGCTGCTGGCAATGATGACCATTTTGAGGTGGATAAAGTTATTGAAGATTCGGCGGTAATCGTAAACTGCAATAATAAAAATGTCGAAGTTGGCGACCATGAAATGATAACTTTTTCATGGGCAAACCCAACCCCATGGAATACTCCACGCGAAAAACCGGATGAAGAGCTGGAACCGATGCTGGAAGAGTTGGTGGCCAAGGTGAAGGATAAATCCAGCGCCATCTTTAATTTTCACGCACCTCCCTTTGGTTTTGCGCTCGACTTGGCACCCAAGCTGGATGAAAATTTGGTCCAAGCAGCAGATAATAAGATCCATGTTGGCAGCCTGGCAGTTGCTAAAATGATTCAAAAATATCAACCTCTCCTCGGATTGCATGGGCACATACATGAATCACGCGGCGTGCAAAAAATTCATAAGACGACCATTATTAATCCAGGGAGCGAATACTCCGAAGGTATTCTAAAGGGTGCCATCATTGTCCTGGAAAAGAACAAAGTGAAAGATTACGTGTTTACATCAGGCTAGGAGATAACCGATGATGCCGCACAAAGTTTTTAGACTGCCGAAAGATATTCCACTTGATGAATACCCAAAACCGCAGGAGTATCTGGATGAGGCCCGTCTGCTCACCGAGGAGGCACAAAAACAAGGCATCTTGCTGCGCGTCATGGGTCCTATCGCGCTGCATTTCCATTTCCCTGAATATGTGGATTTGTACCGTAAAATGGAGCGCCTGGGGGACCGCGTTTTTACCGACATCGATTATGCCTGCTATGGAAAGAGTCGGGGGAAGATAGTTCCATTTTTCGAGGCACACGGATATGAACTTGAAAAGCGGGCTGCCATGCTCAGCGGGAATACCCGGCATATATATTTCGGCGGGCGAATCCCGATGATAGATGTATTTTTTGACAAACTTGATTACAACCACCCGATCGACTACCACAACAGGCTTGAACTCCATCCATACTGCGTCTCCCTGGCAGACCTGATGCTTCAAAAACTGCAGATTGTCATGATCAATGACAAGGATCTCAAGGATGCAATGCTTTTGCTCCTCGCCGCACCAATCGGCGACACAGATGAAGGAGCCCTTAATGCAAGGTACATCGCCAGGATTTTTTCAGAAGATTGGGGATTCTATTACACTGCAACCACGAATTTGAAAAAAATAAAGGAAGCACTTGTTGGAGTGAATGCATTATCAGGAGATCAGCGGGAGAAAATTACAGCAAAAGCGGACACCTTCCTGGAATTAATTGAAGACACCCCCAAATCTGGAAAATGGATGAGTCGCGCGAAGACCGGGACGAGTAAACCATGGTATCAGGATGTTTCGGACTGGGCTTGAGATTTTAAATCAGGCATCTCGAAAAAGAAAAACAAGGTTGCCTCTGGGCAACCAACTATCGCGGAGATTAATTTATGCCCAAATCCTTAAAGAAGGCAGCAGAGTACAGCAAGCGTTGGCTTGGAATCATTCGAAAACCAAATGTGACTGAAGCCGAAGGCAAAAAAATTATTGCTGAATCCAAACACAATTTCGCCGAGCATTTCAACAAGAACTGGCTGGAATACCGCAAGTCTGTCACCGAGGCGGGAGATTGGGCATCCGTTGAATGGAGCGGCAGTGGTGCAGTTTTCAGAGACGTGTTGGGAAGGGAATACCTTGATTGCCTGGGGGGGTATGGCATGATGGATCATGGTTGGAGCCACCCGGATGTCGTTGCGGCGGTAAGAGCTCAGTTGGAGCGTTCCCCCATGCCCAGTCAGGAATTAATTGATCCCTTGCGAGGTGTTTTGGCGCGTTTGATGGCAGAGATCACACCTGGTGAGATTAAGTATAGTTTTTTTGCCGCGAGCGGTACAGAAAGCATTGAAGGAGCCATTAAACTCGCAAAAATGTACACCCAAAAACCAGCATTCATCGTGGCGGTTAATGCATTCCACGGAAAAACGATGGGCTCGCTTTCCATGATCGGAAAAGCCGATTACCGGCAACCAGCGGGAATGCTGTATGGCGGGCCGGTTTATCATGTACCCTTTGGGAATGCCTCGGCAGTGGAAGAACAACTGGAAATCTGTAACAAAATCGGGATCGGGGTTGCTGCAGTTTTAATGGAACCCATACAAGGAGAAGCTGGAGCAATAGTCCCGCCGGATGATTTTTGGCCGCGTATCCGAAATGCCACAAAGCATTATGGAGCGTTACTCATTGCAGACGAAGTCCAGACCGGGCTGGGCCGCACCGGAAAATTATGGGGTGTGGATCACTGGAAGGTTGTTCCGGATATTTTGGCAGTTGCCAAATCTCTGGGTGGCGGGGTAATGCCGATCAGTGCTTTCTGCTCCACCGAAGAAATCTGGCAGTGCATGATGTATCCAAACCCATTTATTCATACCACCACCACGGGCGGCGGAGCACTTGCCTGTTCTGCAGCCATCGCGTCCATCAACGTAGTGCTGCGTGATGATTATCCAAAGCAAGCAGCGGAAAAAGGCGCCTATTTAATTCCGAAACTGCAAGAGTTGGCAGATAAGTATCCCCAAATCTATCGGGAGATTACTGGTAGGGGGCTGCTCATCGGTCAACACTTTCAGACACCCGAGATCGGATATAAAGTTTCAGCCGGGTTGTTCAAGCGCGGGGTGCTGGTGGCAGGTACCTTGACCAGCGCNNTCCAGCCAACCGGCAAGCCCGGATTTGAATATGCATCAGGAGGAATGACATGAAGATTTTACTTGTTGGTACCGGAGGGGTGGGGGAAGCAATCGCAACAATCGCCAAGGAGCATCCCTGGGTGGAACAGGTCGTGCTCACCGACTACAATCGGGAGCGTATCAAGGAAGTGCAGACCAAACTGGGGGATAAAAAACGTTTTCCCATCGAATGGATCGATGCAAGCAAGCAGGAAATGGTGGAGAAACTTGGCAGGGAGTATAAAGTCGATCTAATCATGAATGCTTGCGATCCCTCTTTTAATGAGCCAATATTTGATGCTGCATATAATGTTGGGGTGACATACATGGATATGGCCATGACCTTATCCTATCCGCATGCCACAGATCCATTTCACAAGTGCGGAATAAAACTAGGCGATTATCAATTTGAACGCGCAAAAAAATGGGAGCAAAAGGGGATCTTGTGCCTGGTCGGGCTGGGCGTTGAACCAGGCATGGCGGACGTATTCGCAAAATATGCTGAGAAACACCTTTTCGATGAAATTGAAGAACTGGGAATTCGCGATGGTGCCAATATTGAGATCAAGGGATATGAGTTTGCCCCCAATTTCTCGATCTGGACCACCATTGAAGAGTGCTTGAATCCGCCCGTAATCTGGGAAAAAGAAAAAGGCTGGTTCACCACCGCCCCATTTTCCGAACCGGAAGTGTTTGAATTCCCGGAAGGAATCGGCAAGATTGAAGTAGTGAATGTGGAGCATGAAGAAGTGCTGCTTATGCCGCGCTGGGTAAAGTGCAAGAGAGCCACTTTTAAATATGGTTTAGGCGACCAATTTATAGGGGTGCTGAAGACATTGCACATGATCGGTCTGGATAACAAGGAAAAGATCAAGGTCAAGGATGTTGAAGTGGCTCCGCGAGATGTTGTAGCCGCCTGCCTTCCCGACCCCGCGCACCTGGGAGACCGGATGTTCGGCAAGACCTGCGCCGGGACATGGATTAAGGGGATCAAAGATGGCAAGCCCCGCCAGGTTTATCTTTACCAGGTCGCAGACAACGAGGAGTGCATGAACCGGTTGGGATGCCAATCAGTTGTTGCGCAAACCGCGTTTAATGCCGTCATCGGATGGGATTTGCTGGAGCACGGGGTGTGGAAGGGGACAGGTGTTCTCGGACCAGAAGCCTTCGATCCCGATCCGTTCGTCGAGAAAATGGCTGAATATGGGTTCCCATATGGAATAAAGGAAATGTAACGTTATTCCCAACCTCTTCCCGGCATGATTAATCCGGGAAGAGGATAATACCCTGGAGGAGGAGGAAAGGCGATGGCTGAAAAATTGGAACTGACCAAGATTGAAAAAAGCAAGCTGAAGCGGGAGCTGACCCTTTTACCATTGTTTGGGTTGATTTATTTCACTGTCTGCGGAGGATCATTTGGGGCCGAACCCATGGTCAGTCTTTCGGGACCAGGATTCGCCATTGTATTATTGTTGGTAACTCCACTGGTTTTTAGCATCCCCAACATGTTAATGGTGCGGGAGTTGCAATCCATGATGCCTGTGGAAGGGGGATATTACCACTGGTTGAAAAAAGCCTTTGGACCCTTCGTTGGGTTCATGGGAGGTTGGATGAATTGGGTGGTTTCCTGGGTGGATGTCTCCATTTACCCAGTGTTGGCGGCTACCTACCTGGCCTTCTTTATCCCTGCACTAAATACCGGTGTGACCATCGGTGGGGTATTCATTTCAGGTGTGTGGCTTTCATTTCTTGTTTCGGTTCTTCTGATATGGCTGATTAGTTATCTCAACGTCCGTGGAGCCCGTTTAACTGGGTTGACCACAGACTGGTTGGGTGCAGTGATGATGATTCCCTTGATTATCATGTCAATCATCGGCATCGCTGCATGGATTAAAAGCGGACAAACTATATATTTGCCATTCCTGACGAATGGAGAAGCAGTATCCTTTAAAACATTGGTTCCAGCCTTGGGTACCGGAATATATGTGGCCATGTGGAATTACATGGGCTGGGAATTGCCGACTGCCGCAGGTGATGAAGTTGTTAATCCCAAGAGGACCTATCCTTTGGCCATGGCCTTGGTGCTTATTGCAACCGTCGCAACATATACGATCCCAACAGTTGCTGGACTTTACGGTGGTGCAGGAGAGGGTGAAAGATATACTGTATGGGGGTTGGATGCTTCTGATCCAGAGATAGGCATAGTTGGAGATATCGCTGGAGCGGATGCCACAGAAGCACAGGTAGCGGAAGCTGGAAATAAATTGACAGGGTTGGGTGTTGACCCGACCGCATCTACTGGATGGTGGTTTCCCGACATTGCCCGGGTTGTGGCAGATAAATTAATGGGGCAATCTGGAAGCCCATTGGGTAAGGTAATGGGAGGTTTGGTTTCTTTCGCTGCCATTCTGTCGATGATCGGGCTTTTCATTGGGAATGGGCTGGGAGGTACGCGAATTCCGTTTGCCTTGGCTGAAGATGGCATGATGCCGAAATTTATGGTCAAAGTTCATTCGAGATTCGGCACCCCATGGGTATCCATTCTCATAGTTGCGGTGATTTATTCGATATTTTCACTCTCTGCCTTCCAAGCATTGGTGGTGATAGATGTATTCTTGAACATGTTGGTCTTGCTGGCATGTTTCTTTGCCTTGTGGGTCTTGCGTTTTACAGACCGGGACAGGCCGCGTAACAAGGTTCCTGGGGGATGGTTCGGTCTTGCGTTAATTACCATATTGATGACAGCCATTGTGATCCTGGCGGTCGTGTTTAACTTCTTGGACACCGGTTGGACTTCCATCTCATGGGCATTAATTGCGATGGCAATTGGCGCTGTCGTTTATTTTCCAATCCGGATGTGGATCAAACCAGGGGTACCGGATGTGGACCCTTACCAGGTTCCAGCTGAACAATAATCCGGATATCTCTCACCCCTCCTCCAAAGGGAGGAGGGGACATCCTTTAGGAGGCTCACATGCCGTTTGGATATCATGGAAAAATATTGCACGTATACCTCAAACGCGGAGCTATTGAAATTGAAACTCCGCCTGAATCCTTCTACCGTACCTACATGGGAGGCGGAGCTTTGGGGACTTATTACCTCCTCCGTGAAGTACCCAGAGGAGCTGATCCACTCGGACCTGAAAACTTGTTGACCATATTCCCAAGTGTGGTCACCGGGGCGACCATAGCAGGCCAAAGCCGAATCAATGTCAACGCAAAATCCCCCATGAGCGGAGCAATTGGTGATTCGCAGGCAGGAGGTTTCTTCCCAGCAGAGTTTAAATTTTCAGGGTACGATGGGTTGGTTTTTCATGGCACGTCAAAAAAATGGGTATACCTATCTATCATTGATGGGAAAACTGAGCTTCACGATGCCAACCATTTAATTGGTAAATTGACCGGTGAAGTGGATAAATTGCTAAAACAGGAAGTGGGCGACGATAAAGCTCAAGTAATGCAGATAGGTCCAGCTGCCGAGAAGGGTGTCCGTTTTTCGGGTATCGTAAACATGGCAAACCGGATGAACGGACGTACTGGTATGGGCTTGGTGATGGCGAGCAAGAAATTAAAGGCCATCGTAGTTCGCGGCCATATGCGTCCCAAGATAGCAGATGCAAAAGCCTTAACTGCGCTAAATAAGATTGGGGCTCAATGGATACCCACCAACCCTGACGTCGAAGGTCTTGGCCGATTGGGAACAGCCAGTGTTGTAATGCCTCAGAATTCATTTGGGACATTACCAACTCGAAATTACACCGAAGGACAGTTTGAAGGGGCAGAACCCATAAGCGGCGAAAAAATGGCTGCGACAGTGCTGAAAGACAGGGATACATGCTTTGCCTGTACTGTCCGGTGCAAGCGGGTTGTCGAAATAAAGGAAGGTAAATACCAGGTTGATCCCCTATACGGGGGACCGGAATATGAAACCGTAGCGACATTCGGTTCTTATTGCGGCATTGATGATCTGGCGGCTGTCTCCATGGCAAATCAAATATGCAACATGCACGGCGTGGATACCATTTCGTGCGGTGCAACCATTGCATTTGCCATGGAGTGTTTTGAAAAGAATATGATTACGAAGACAGAAACCGGAGGGATTGATCTTCGGTTTGGTAATGCCGAAGCCATGCTCGAGACCTTGAACCAGATCGTGAAAAAGGAAGGTAAACTGGGAACAATTCTAAGCGAAGGTTCAGCCCGTGCAGCTGAATACTGGGGCAACGGCACTGATGAATGCCTGATAACTTGTAAAAACGAGGAATCCCCGGCGCATATGCCTCAAGCAAAAAGATCGCTGGCGCTCATTTACGCGGTAAATCCTTTTGGGGCCGACCATCAATCCAGCGAACACGATTGGATGTACGAGAAAGGCATGGCCTCAGAGCTGTATCTTGGCCGGCTGGCGACGATCGGTCTCACGGAACCCCAAGAACCGATGTCGCTAATGGAGGGGAAAATTAAATTTGCCTTTCTTGGGCAAGCCTTCTACAGCATGATGGACTCGCTGGATCTTTGCCAATTTGTATATGGCCCAGCCTGGTGTTTATTTGGACCTGTGGAAACTGCCACCATGGTTAAGGCGGTCACGGGTTGGGATGTGACCATAGAAGAATTAATGCAAGTGGGTCTTCGGCGATTAAACCTGATGCGGACATTCAACGCTCGCGAAGGATTAACCCGCAAGGATGACTCGCTTCCAAAGAAATTCTTCAAACCCCTAGGTGGCACAGGCCCAACTGCGGGATTAGCGATCGAAAAGGTCGAATTTGAAAATGCACTAGATCGGTACTACCAAATGCTTGGATGGACCGAGGATGGTGTTCCAACCCCGGAGGCGTTAACCAAAGCCGGTGTCGAGTGGGCGGTTGATTACCTCAAGGGATGATCTCTTATGTAGAGGAAATACCCTCCCCAATTTTGCACATCAGGTGAAGCATGTCTAAACTTTTTGAAGAAAACATTCCGCATATGTCACCAGTCTGGTCGAGAATATTCCCCATTCAGGCAGAACGAGCTGAAGGTTGTTATATTTATTCCTCGGATGGCAGAAGATACCTGGATTTCACATGTGGAATAGGTGTGACCAATACCGGCCACTGCCATCCGAAAGTTGTCGAGGCAATCCGGGAGCAAGCAGGGTTATTCATCCATGCCCAGGCAAATATAGTAATTCACAAACCGTTGATGCACCTGATAGAAGAAGTCAGGCAAGTTGTTCCTCCTTCAATTGATGGATTCTTTTTTAGTAACTCTGGAGCAGAAGCGGTGGAAGGTGCCATTAAATTGGCCCGGGCGGCAACCGGGAAGACCAATATCATCGTCTTTTCAGGAAGTTTTCATGGTCGAACAGCGGGAACGATGGCGTTAACCACATCAAAAACCATCTACCGATCCGGTTTTCAACCGCTGCCTGCAGGTGTTTTTGTATCCCCATATCCTTATACGTACAAATTGGGGATGTCAGAGGCACAGGCGACAAATTACTGTTTGGGAGCACTTGAAGAACTTCTAGTTTCGCAAACATCCCCTGCGGAGACTGCTGCGATCTTAATTGAACCAGAATTGGGCGAGGGAGGCTATGTGGTCCCTCCTGTGGCATTTATAAAAGGGTTACGTGAACTATGTGACCGAACAGGCATTTTGTTGATTTTCGATGAAGTACAATCGGGTTTTGGCCGGACAGGGAAATGGTTTGCGCAGGAACATTTCGGTGTTATTCCGGATATCATGACTGTTGCCAAGGGTATCGCATCCGGGCTTCCACTATCAGGTGTATTCAGCCGTCTCGACTTGATGAAGAAGTGGCAACCTGGTTCACATGGCGGTACGTATGGTGGGAACGCAGTTGCTTGCGCGGCTGGTGCAGCCACTATCCGCGCGATGAAAGAAGAAAACATGCCTGAAAACGCAGCAAAAAGGGGGGTGCAGTTGACGACAGGGTTGCGCAAATTGCAGGAGGATTTCCCAATTATTGGGGACGTGCGCGGCCTGGGATTGATGATTGGCACCGAATTCACAGTTAAAGGGAAACCTGTGGATAAAGCAATCACCAAGGCAGTCATCCACGCATGTGAAGAACGCGGACTGCTTCTGTTATCTTGCGGTACGTATGATAATGTAATTCGCTGGATCCCACCATTAGTTGTTGATGAAAACCAGATCAATGATGCACTAAATATTTTCGCAGCAGCTTTAACGGAATCCGATTTGTTGACCCATTAAGATTTGTGCAAAACCTTCCATTGTCACACGCGAATAATATGCCCGCACTTGATCGCTCCCGCCTCGAGAGACTCGTAAAAGGGGAAGAAAAGAAATTCAACGACGAACATCCAAAATCATTGGAATTATATAAACGCGCCTGCTCATCGATGCAGGGAGGGGTTCCCATGTTATGGATGATTCGCTGGGCAGGTTCTTTTCCGGTGTTTGTTAAAGAAGCCAAGGGAGCACATGTCGTTGATATGGACGGGCGTTCCTATATCGATTTTTGTCTCGGAGACACCGGCTCTATGACGGGACATTCGCCGGAGGCCACCATTAATGCGATCATATCCCAGGCAAGCAAAGGCATCACGCTCATGCTTCCAACAGAGGATGCAGTATGGGTGAGTGAGGAACTTCAGCGCCGGTTCGGATTGAAATACTGGCAATTTACATTATCAGCCAGTGATGCCAACCGATTTGCGATTCGGATAGCGCGCCACATAACTGGAAGGCCAAAAATCCTGGTTTTTAATTTCTGCTACCATGGATCAGTGGATGAGACATTCATTACCCTGGATGCAGAAGGCACCCCTTGCTCCAGACGTGGCAACCTTGGACCTCCGATAAATCCCACCGAGACCACCAAGGTCATTGAATACAATGATGTGGCTGCGTTGGAAACTGCCCTTTCTGCTGAGGACGTTGCAGCGGTTTTAGCTGAACCGGTAATGACGAATATCGGTATTATTCACCCTGATCCTGGTTTTAATGAGTTCTTGCGTGTAGTGACCCGACGAACGGGAACCTTGCTAATAATTGATGAAACCCACACGTTGTGTGCTGGTCCCGGCGGTTATACTGGTATGTACGGACTCAAACCAGATTTTCTAACTTGCGGAAAAACATTGGCAGCGGGTATTCCTGTAGGTGTTTATGGGTTTACTCAAGAAGTGGCAGATCATTTTTGGGAGAAATTGGAGAAAGATCAATCAGATGTCGGGGGAATAGGGGGAACGCTGGCCGGGAACGCACTGTCTCTTGCAGCAATGCGTGCAACCTTGGAAAATGTCCTGACACCAGGGATGTATAAGCGGTGCGGGAAATTGGCTGATCGCTACGAAGAAGGTATTCTGAATGTTATTAAAGAATTTAATTTGCCTTGGATTGTCAAACGCCTTGGATTTCGCGTCGAATACTGGTTCCGGGAATCACCACCACGAAATGGAGGCGAAGCCAATGCTGCCGTGGATAGCGAACTTGATCGTTACATGCATTTGTGGGCGCTCAACCGGGGTATTCTATTGACTCCCTTTCATAATATGGCCCTGATTGCAGCAGACACGACCGAAGCAGATGTTGATTTCCATACAAAAGTCTTCCGAGACGCGGTGCATGCATTATTCGGTTAGGATGATCGGAAATTTTGGGGGATTAATATGAAATTCTCTAAAGTGAGGACTATATGCAGGATATAAAAATTCAACAATCTCAGATATGGCGTGTAAACGTAAATAACAAATCTTTAAAAGTTGAACCGGTTCCGGATTCTTGGGAACGCCTGGGGGGCCGCGGATTGATCGCGCGCATCCTGCTGGATGAAGTCCCCCCCGAGTGTGAACCATTGGGTCCGAAGAATAGGCTTCTTTTTTGCCCCGGCCTCCTGACCGGGCATATGCTCTCATCGATAGATCGGCTATCTGTGGGTGGGAAATCTCCTCTTACGGGAGGTGTCAAAGAGTCCAATTCAGGGGGAACCACAAGTTTACAATTGGCGTTTATGGGGATCAAAGCCTTGATTATTGAAGGGTGGCCGGCCGAAAATAAACCTTGTGTGATGGTACTGACCATGGGTAAAGTTACCTTCGACCAGGCGGATGATTTGGCTGGGAAGGGCGTGTATGAAACCGCTGAAATTCTGAGGGAACGATATGGAAAAAAAGTCGCCATTTCCATCATTGGACCTGCAGGGGAGCAAAAACTCCTTTCAGCAGGGATCCTAAACCTTGATAAAGATGGCGTTCCGTCACGCATCAATGCACGCGGTGGATTGGGGGCATTGATGGGTTCGAAAGGTTTAAAAGCCATTGTTATTGACTCTTCAGGCGGATCAAAACCCCAGCTGACGGATGAGGCGGCCTTCAGGGCAACCCAAAAAATTTATAACAAATTCCTAATGGATCACCCGCAGACGCACACGTACAGCGATTATGGGACTCCAGCCATGGTCCGTTTGACAGACGGGTTTGGGGCTCTTCCAACCCGCAACTTCTCTTCAGGAACTTTTGAGTATGCAGATGATATTAGTGCGGAGAATTTACGTGAACTCATCCTTGCACGGGGTGGCGAAGGTAATACCACTCATGCCTGCATGCCTGGCTGCGTCATTCGCTGTTCAAATATATTTGCAGGAGAAGATGGTAAAACGATTGTGTCTCCAATTGAGTATGAGACTGTGGGCCTGATGGGATCCAACCTGGGAATCCGCGAATATGACACGATTGGTAAACTCAACTGGCAGGCGAACGACATGGGCGTCTGCTCAATCGAGTTAGGCGCCGCCCTTGGGGTGGCAGCGGAAGCTGGTTTTATGAAATGGGGGGACGGAAAACGAGCCTTGGAATTGTGCGATGAAGTTCGCAGGAATACTCCGTTGGGACGCATCCTTGGCTCTGGTGCGGGTCTGACAGGTAAAATCCTTGGCGTCGAGCGGGTTCCCGTTGTGAAAAACCAGGCGATGTCGGCCTATGAGCCGCGTGCCATCAAAGGGATGGGAGTCACATTTGCCACAACTCCACAGGGAGCTGACCATACCTGCGGACAAACAATAAGGGATAAGATTAATCATCTCCTTCCAGAAGGACAAGTGGAGGCCTCGCGCAAGAAACAGATTGCCATGGCCGGATATGACTGTATCGGAGCGTGCATCTTTTCCGCTTTTGGTTTTGCAGTTGCACCACCTGAGACAATCCGTGATTTTATTAATGCCCGCTATGGCTGGGGAGTTGACGTCTCCATTTTACAATTACTCGGAAAGCAGACCATCGAAATGGAATTGGAATTCAATCGTGGGGCGGGTTTTACAAAAGCCGATGACCGCTTGCCGGAATGGATGACGCGTGAACCGGTGCCCCCACATAATGTTGTTTTTGATGTGCCAAATGAAGAAATGGATAACGTATTTAAATGGTAAGTTATTAAATAACATTCCCCCTCCGAGGTATGAAGGGGGAGAATATCCATGATAAGCCGCCAAAGAGATTTGAACTCTTGACCTGGCGTTTACGAAACGTCTGCTCTACCAACTGAGCTATGGCGGCATTTCACAGCGGCGGGATTATACTATAGGTACCCATCACCTTCAAGGTGATGGGTGCATGTTATACTCGACTTGTGAATATCGCCATGCTTTCATACCATACCTGCCCCTTGGCGACATTGGGCGGAAAAGATACCGGGGGGATGAATGTTTATGTGCGTGACCTGACGCGCGAACTGGGTCGCATGGGTATCCATGTAGATGTTTTTACACGCTCCCAGGATGAGCATGTACCGCACGTCTTACATGACCTGGGATTTGGCAACCGGGTTGTCCATATTCCCGCCGGGCCTGAATTTCCATTACCAAAAAAGGAACTGGCAAGTTATATTCCAACATTTGCTCACGGCATCCGCCAATTTACTGAAGAGAAGAACATCAAATATGACCTGCTGCACAGCCATTATTGGATGTCCGGAATTGCAGCCCAGACTCTTTCAAGTGCATGGTCGGGGACCCCAATCCTTCAAATGTTTCATACGCTTGGGGAGATGAAGAACCGCGTGGCGAAAAAACAAATAGAAAGGGAGGGGACTTACAGACTGGATGGAGAGCGCCAGGTACTTGCCTGTGCCGATCTTATCATTGCAGCGACCCCTGCCGAACTAAGTCAACTTGAAAGGCTTTATAAGATCAATCCGCGAAAGGTGAGAGTTATCCCTCCCGGTGTTGACACAAGCCACTTCTACCCCATCCGGGCAGATGAAGCCCGTCAATATATCGGCTTGGCCCCAGATTCACGCATGATTTTATTTGTTGGACGCATAGAACCGCTGAAGGGAGTGTCCACCCTTATCCATGCGGTTGCCTGCCTGCAACTTAAGAATTTGAAAGAACCTGTGCACCTGGCAGTGATAGGCGGAGACCCGGAAACAGCTCCAAATGAAATCAATGGAGAAATGATACGTCTGCAGAAGTTATGTGACGAACTAACTGTTGGAAAGATGGTTGTCTTTTTAGGCAAGCGCGGACAAGATACCCTGCCATATTATTATTCTGCAGCGGAAGTAGTGGTAATGCCCTCCCATTATGAATCCTTTGGCATGGTGGCATTGGAAGCCATGGCTTGTGGAACACCTGTAATTGCCTCACAGGTTGGTGGTTTGGCTTTCCTTGTACAAGATGGGGTGACCGGTTTCACTGTTCCCGCTGAGGATCACGACGCACTCTGTGACCGGCTGACCGCCTTGCTTGGGGATGAAGCTCTGCGTAGGCAAATGGGCGTCAACGCCGCTCAATACGCTCAAGGTTATAAATGGGAGACAATAACCAAGCAAATAATGGGGGTATACGAGGAATTGATCGAAAAACGATGAGAAGGCTTCACAAGGAAGCTAAATACCCAAGGGCTTATTCCTTCATTTTGACGAAGAACAGGGTGGAGCCATCAATCTCCTGGGTCCTCATTTGGAATAAGTCTTTGTAACTGGATATCATGCGCGAGAGTTGACGATGCCCGTAGGTTCGAGGGTCAAATCCCGGATCTAACTGGTATAGGGCATTGCCCATGTGATCAAGCCGAGCCCATCCATCTTCCTGCTGTGCAATTTCATAAGCCTGGCGAATGATCGGCAACGGGTCATTTTCACTTTCCTGATCAGGTTGGGAAGGGGGGATTGAAACCTGTGGGGGAGTGCTGCCAGATCCAGTTGCTGGAACAGTTTTACTTCGCCGTTGACTTTGCCTTGGGGAACTTGTTCGTTGTGGTTTGTGCTCGGTAACCAAGTTGGACGTGTAAACAAACACATCGCAGGCATTAACAAACGGTTTTGGGGTTTTTTTCTCTCCAATACCCATTACGAAAATACCGCTTTCGCGAATGCGAGTTGCCAGACGGGTGTAATCGCTGTCACTCGAGACCAGACAGAATCCATCCACAACATCTGAATGAACCAGATCCATGGCATCAATGATCATCGCACTGTCGGTGGCATTCTTTCCAATGGTGTACCGAAATTGCTGAATAGGTTGAACTGCGTGGAAATTTAGTACGTCTTTCCAGGAATTCATGCTGGAAGTGGTCCAATCTCCATATATCCGGCGAACCGTAACCAAGCCATATTTTCCCGCCTCGACCAGTATTTGCGGAAGCAGATTCGCTTGGGCATTATCGCCATCAATCAAGATCGCGATTTTATGTCTTGCTTGAGTTGAGAGTTGTTCATCAGACATTTTTATGCTTTCTCTAATTCATAATATAGTAGATACAATTAGATATTATATACTCTTTCCAATTTAACTGTTATAAAAATATCCAATGTCATCAGCAATATGCCACTACAATTTATATTACTTGTCGAATAACCATAACCTTCAATGCAAAATATCTCATGCTATACTTGGTAAATTATTTAAGATTACGTCAAAAGAGAGCTGATGATGAAAGGTACTCGAGCAGATCCCAAAATTAATTTTAGCGAAGAAATTCGTAACCCCGGACTATTTGACGAGGACCGCAAGCGGGTGATTGAATTAGAAGTACTTCACCAGGCAAGCCTGGCAGCAGCAGGGAGTAATAATCTGCAAACTGTTGCTCAACAAATAGTCGAATCATTGGAAAATCGTTTAGGATGGGATGCTTCCATCTGGTTAAAAAGCGATGTAAAACCAGCCTTATTAGCCCGGTGTAAAAGGGGGTTGACCGGAAGAAGGTTGAAAAACGAATTTAACAGGATTGATAATCTTATTTCTTCTTTTGATGTTGGAATTATTGGGTCGGTATGCCACACAGGAAAAACGGTAAAAAGCGGGGATGTCAGAAAGATGCCGCATCATATCAATGCAAATAAGGATGTAATTTCAGAATTATGCGTGCCAATAAAAGCAAGGGGGGAAACGATAGGATGTATCAATGTTGAAAGTGAAATACCGAATGCCTTTAATAAAAATGATGAACAGCTGCTTGGCATACTGGCAAACCAGTCAGTGGTAACAATGGAAAATGCACGATTATTTGGTGAAGCACTACGGCGGACTATTCACCAGGCAACTCTTAGTAAAATCATTACAGTTTCTGCAACCCGTGGAACCGACCTTTACAATATGCTAAAAGCAACATTGGAACAGACGCTTAATGGCCTGGAAATGAAGATGGGGACCATCTGGTTATCATGGACAACGCGGGGTATCCAACAAAGGGTTTCAAAAAACCTGCCTCAAAATATTGATCATTTGCTTATAGCAACAGCCTTCCCAAAGAATACCTCGCAAAGGCATGCGCACGCAGTTGATTCTTGGCAGAATATGAAAGGGAAGAATTCCAAGGTATTGGTGGCAAACGGAATTTTTTCGTCCCTGGTCGTTCCTTTGTTATCAAAGAATAATCGAATCGGCGGAATGGTCATTGCTTCATCCGAGGTGCATCACTGGAAGGATGAAGAAATTGCATTATTGGAAGCAATAGGTCGCGAGGTCGGTTCAGCTGCAGAAAGGGCAAAATTATTTGAAGAAACCTCTGGACGCCTCGATGAACTGGAAGCGGTGAATAAAGTCTCCAAATCTTTGCGACAAGCGCAAACATTGCAAGAGATGCTGCCTCAGTTAATTGATGAAACTCTCCGAATCCTTGGAGTGGATGCAGGGGGGATTTGGTTGTTTGACTCAGTACGAAATAAACTATGTCAAATGATCGCGCGAGGTTGGTGCACACAATTGACCCAATTGGAATTGGAGCGGGATGAAAGCCTGCCTGGTAAAGTCTTTTCCACTGGTGATATTTACTTTACGCGTGATATGGCTTCAGACACGATGACTTCTGCAGCTATGAAAGAGCTCATACCTCCGGAATGGAGCGCGATATGCCTTCCCATTCAAAGCGAGAATGAACCGATTGGCGTATTATTGGCATCTGCGTCTTTACCGCGTGAGTTCTCTTTTGAAAACGCACACTTACTGGTCACGTTAACCGAGATAGCTGGAAATGCCATTCATCGAACAAGATTAAATGAACAGTTAATCACTCACACCGCAGAGCTCGAAACCCGGGTAACCGAAAGAACTGCTGAACTCCAATCAGCATTACAGAAATCGCTTGCTGCCGATCGGTTGAAATCAGAATTTATCATTAACGTTAATCATGAATTACGCACCCCTCTGACAAACCTGGTTCTTTATTATCAGATGTTACGGACACAACCCACCGTTAAATCTGAAGAGCGTCTGGATGTGATTGGACGCGAACTTCAGCGATTACGGAATTTGATAGAGGAGTTGCTGAATTTATCCCGGTTTGATCTTGGGCAGGTAAGTCTTCACCCCGTACCATGTGATTTGAATGCGTTGATCCAAACACTGATAAATGATAGGCGGTCGCTGGCTGAGGATCGTGGATTAAAACTGTTCTCAGAGCTTCAACCTGATATGGACATGGTTTGGGTGGATGAACCAACGATAACCCAAGCTGTGTCGAATTTACTGACGAATGCCATGAACTATACTCCTCGAGGAGGGGAAATCAGAGTCTTCACGTTGAAGAGCATTCTCCAGGGTGAATCCTGTGCAGGGATTCGTGTTCTAGATACCGGGTTGGGTATCGATGATTATGATTTACCCCACTTGTTCGAACGTTTTTACCGGGGGAAAGTAGGGCGTGAATCCGGAGCGTCGGGAACAGGTCTTGGACTGGCAATCGTCAAACAGGTCGTTGACCACCATCATGGGCACATAGATGTTGAAAATGGCTCAGAAAATAAAGGAGCAGTGTTCACCATCTGGTTGCCCATCAAACAACCACAAGAGGTCCTCTAAAGAACCTCCTGCGTGGATCGACTGCGCCCCCGGAGAGGCTCGAACTCTCAACCACTGGATTCGAAGTCCATTACTCTATCCATTGAGCTACGGGGGCAGTTAAGAAATTATACTCGAGTTTCAACCTTGCCCCATTTCGGTCAGCATGTTATAATCTTGCCCCGCGCTGGAAAACAAACGAATATTTAATAAGGATAACCTACAATGATTGATTTAAATCAAAACTTCAATGCAGTAAAAAACAACAATATCCCAGAATTGAAATCTGGTGACCAGGTGAGTGTCCACGTTCGCATTAAAGAAGGCGACCGCGAACGTATACAGGAATTTAAAGGAACTATCATACGGATGCGAAAGAGTGGCAATAATGCAAATTTCACAGTCCGGCGAACTGCCTCCAATGGCATTGGCGTGGAACGGACTTTCCTGATGTTATCTCCCAGAATTGACAAAGTAGTCGTTGACCGCCATACGCATGTCCGAAAAGCACAGTTATATTTTTTACGAGGACTGACTGGAAAAAAAGCTCATCTAAAGCAGAAGTTCGAATAAATAAAATCGCTTACAATAAAAGGGTGCAGAAGAATTCTGCGCCTTTTTATATTGCCTGGAAGATGATATGGCACAACCAATTATCGGAATTACAACTTCTCAAGGGACGAATGAGGAAGATCTACCTATCGCATCACTAATGCGTGCCTATATAGACGCCATGGTTGAGGCGGGAGGTATCCCCATATTAATTCCATCAAACTTGAGTAATGAGGCATTATTAACGCTATGTGATCGAGTGGGCGGAGTTTTATTTTCTGGTGGAGGGGACATTTCCATTGAAAGATTTGGGGGCGATTTTCATCCGAGAATCAGTGGTGTTGATCCTGAACGCGATTCGCTAGAATTATCCATACTGGGTAATTTAATTGAAAAGGGAAAACCTTTTCTTGGCATTTGCCGTGGTTGTCAGGTAATCAATGTACGACTTGGTGGAACGTTGTATACGCACATATCAGACCAAATGCCAAATTCTCTGAAACACGACTATTACCCCGGCTATCCCCGGACCTACCTGGCGCATACAGTTAGAGTTGATAGTGGAACCCAACTTGCACAGATACTTGGGGATAAAGAACTATCTGTAAACAGCTTCCATCATCAAGGGGTTAAGGATATTCCGGAGAGACTCAAGCCAGTGGCACATACTTCAGACGGCCTGGTCGAAGCATTGGAATTAAAACATCATCCTTTTGGATTGGCTGTTCAATGGCACCCTGAGTGGCTGACTAACCAGGAGACATCCCGAAGGTTATTCCGGGCATTTGTTGAAGCAGCTGGAATCCAATGATGAATCATGGCGGAAAAAATCCGGTCGGGGTTTTTGATTCCGGAGTTGGAGGCCTCTCAGTTTTACGAGCCATTCGAGAACAACTCCCGAATGAGGCGATTCTTTACTTCGGAGACCAGGCTCATGTGCCATACGGCCTTCGACCACTGGAAGAGATTCGCGAATATTCTTTTGCCATAACCCGCTTTTTATTAGGGAGAGACGCTAAACTTATCGTCGTGGCATGTAACACTGCCTCAGCAGCAGCATTAAATTCTCTCCGTCCAGGATTTCCAGATATACCCTTTGTTGGAATGGAACCACCGGTCAAGCCGGCAGTGGAGATTACACATACAGGTATTGTTGGTGTTTTGGCAACCCCGGCGACGTTCCAGGGGGCTCTATATGCATCTGTTGTTGAGCGTTTTGCCGAAAATGTTACATTGCTTCAAAATACTTGCCCAGGATTGGTTCAAGAAATTGAAAACGGTGCAATTAATGGAAGAAAAGCTCGAATAATACTTGAAACAGCTTTGCATCCCATGATGGAACGAGGCATCGATACCGTGGTTTTAGGGTGCACGCATTTTCCCTTCGTTATTCCGCTTATACAGGAGATAGTCGGATCCAATGTACGTGTAATAGATCCAGCGCCGGCTGTAGCCCGTCAAGTTGGTAGACTTCTTGATATGAAAGGATTAAGGACAGACGGAATATATTCCGAAAGCCCACTATATTTCACAAGCGGGGAATTAAAAAAGTTTAGAGAATTGTTGCCAACATTATTAAAGGAAAAAGGGAATATTCGGAAAGTCACTTGGAAGAATCATATTATTAAAATGGCATAACTTGTGGAAAAAATTATTTTGAATATTCANNCATTGCTGGGATCCCATTTTCAATCATGTAAAGGAGAATTTCCGAAATATAAAATGATTTAGGAAAACTATTTTATATACGCGATTGATAAAATCCAAGAGTTTTGACCGAAAATAAGTTTGAGCCGGTGAGATAATCACGTCAAATGTGCATCAAAAAACCAATGATAAGCTAATGTTTTCTAAATCGATCCCTGGTTTTTGGATTGGAAAAATAGAGAAGAGAAAAACCTGCAATTATGATTGTAACTGCTAATGCAAACAACCAATTGGAATGCGGGGTTTGGATTACCAACCGGTCAAACCAATACCACGAACCATAACAAACAATGCTTAAAATTGTCAAATACCACGCCCAAGACTTTACCTTCCATAAACCCCAGCTAACAATCAATCCAACCACCAACCACAATGCTCCAGTCAAAATGAGGTAGATTGGTTGCACAGCAGCATGATATTCCTGAAAAACGGATAAATACACAATTCCATTAACTATCCGCAGTCCATTCCAAAACCCAATTCCCAAGAATAAAAGGGAAAACAAAGTCAGCAAAACAGGTCTTTTACCTGGTGTCATCGATGTATGATCTCGTTTACCGAACTATACTAAACTCTGCAAAAGGTGATTCCAATCCACGAGAACCCTTGGAATCGATGAGAAATTGGTCATTAAATATTTGAACCTTCCACCGATACTCCCCCGGTGAAAGAATTTCTTGCAAGGTATGTTGGCTGGCTGTAGAAGTTATCTCACCCGTATTGACCTCAGGTCTCCAGACAGGAATCTGATCGGGGGAGTTACTAAGATCCTTAGTAATAACGATGGCATCAATAAATACACTGTATTCTTCATCTACACCGTACGTGCGGCTAAGGCTCATTGGCAAGTCACCCTTTGAGAGGTTAAACATCCCAAGGTTTTCCCATACCCATTCACTTAAGGGGTTGCTATCGCCTGCAAAACCAATATATTTACCCTGGATGTTTATAAAGTTGTGTTGATCATTTATTCTTCGTTTGTAAGATCTTATCCATATATTGTATTGACCGGTTTCTTGAACATGGAATGTACCTACTGCTTCACCCGCATGCCATCCATCAAGAATGAATCCAGTTCCACTAAAATCGGTTACAAACTCAGATGAAACTTCCCATGAAGGACCTTCAAAATTACCTTCCGCCTCGATCCAATAGGTACCCGCCAATTTTCGCTCAATGGTGATCGCATAGCTTTCAGATTCCACCCCATATGAATTCCAAGAAAATGTTATCGGATAATTTGAATTAAGGATGGTTCCTTCAGAAGGGTTCATGATGGTTGGCGAAACTCCCCCATAACATAATGGGTGCTGAAGGTTTTGACTGTCAATTCGGTATTCATCAAAATATATACCCGAAAACGCCAGGTTGGTGTCGGGATAACAGTGCAGGATACGTTGTAACGCAGAGAGACGGTCGGATTGCAAGTTGGATGTTGTTTTGTCAAAAATAATATCGATCTTATCCAAGTTGCGGGAGTGCCACAAATAAGGGAGGAGGTCGTCGAATCGAACAAAATCAAAAAATTTCTTCGCCTCGAGACCCGTATGGTGTGAACCGGCTACTGAAAAAAGAATTAAATCGGACTCGACAAAAACAGTGTCATCCCGGTTCTGCAAGTACGGAAACACAGTCATCGGAACTGAAACCGTAGATTGAATGGCGAGGTCAGACAATTCACGCCGTTTTTGGCTGTCAGCAGAATCATTTATTCCTGTCGCGAAAACATGAACATCGTTAAATATGATCGCAATGATAATCAACATAAAGGCGGGAAAAGCAATTTTGATTTTAATACTGGTACAAATTGTGCGAATGGCAGATAATAAAATGCTTAATCCCATTGCACCCCAGGAAATTAGAATAGGTAACCCCAGATAAAGTGTTAACGGGGATGTTGATCCTGCGAATACCGAAGTTAGTACAAGAAATAAATAGGAAAGGGGTAATAAAATTAATATTGGGCGACGGAAGTTTAAAACATTGTAAACAAACCCGACCACCGTAAACGATATAAGGATGGGATTAATAAAGTTTCCCCCCCAACCTAGAACTGAATCCTGATTTATTGGACCGCGAAAAATGGCCTGTAACATGTTACCGTAATATGCCCAAATGTATTTTAGTAAATCAATCAGGTTTGAGATCTTGTCTTCAGGATGAGTAAAAATCCCAACTATGTTGCCAGGATGGGTTTCGAGATAATATCGGGTGAACGTGAAATACGTCATGACAATGGGCCAAATTACAAGGAAAAAAGCGGTAACCCCTTTTCGCGGTGAAATTTTATGTTTAATTATCGAGTAGACAGATAAACTTACCAAGAGTGCGATAATCCCAATGGGGACCGGGAAAAACGCTTCATGGGTCAGCATGCCCAGGGATAAGATAAATCCCACAGTTTGGTATTGCCACCACTTTTGCTCCACGAGACCAAGCATTAGGAAATATAGACTGCCAATCACCAATAATTCCAGTAAAGCGTATTGCGTTCCTTGATGAGAGGCAACAAGCTCGATCGCCGCAAAAGAATAAAGCAAAGTGGCTAATAAAGCAGTGGATGGACTGGTTGTCACCCTGCGTACCAATAAGTAAAGAAAATATACTGAGATCAAGCTGAAAAGTGCAGATTCAATTCGGGTGGATAAAAAATTAGTTCCAAATATTCGAAGAAAAAAGGAACGAATCCAGAAATCTGCAGGCATATACATAATATGACTGGCAGCATATTCTTCGAGATCGACATGGACAATTGTTGCGAACCAACTCTGGATAGTCCATTTAGTTTCCTCGATCCCCAGTCCAAAAATGCGATGACCAAGGTCGTAGAATCTGAAAAACCCAGCCACCAAAAATAATATACCCATTACAAGCATTTCCAAGTGATGAGAGATGCGCAGTTGATGTTCGAAAACATTGATCCATTTTGGATGCAAGCGCACCCAGAGAATAAACCCTGCGGTTGAAGAAATATATGCAATAACGCCGGCGAGGATATTTCGCTCAACAATGAAAAGTTGAGCGACAAACGCCAGGATCATGGTCGTCACAATTAACGCGATATTAGGTATCTTCAGAGGTGGAAATGACAACTTAAAATTTGGATGGGATTTTCCTTCCCAAAACCGCAGTTTTGGAAAATGGAACCTAAAATAAAAATCTTTTCCCACATCAGACACAAGTTGCTTAATTTCAATCCTGACATGGTCTGACTTAATTTCCCGCAGGGGGGGAAAGATTTGTCCCACCCATTCGGGTGGCGCCGACGGAGTAATTTCCTGGTATTGCTCGGGATCTTCAATAACTTCCCAATCCACCGCACCAATTGGGATGTTTTCAGGACCATCAACCCAATTGGAGAGAAATTTATATTTCATCGAAATTGCTTGCATCCAAGAAGCCGGGAAGATGGTTGTAATAAATAAAACTGCAAGCAATGAAAATATTAATACCAGTAGAGAGGGGTGCGAGAAAGTATCTTCAATAATGGTGACCAAGGATTGATCGCGCACGAAAATAAACGGTGTATTCATTAATGCGACAAGGATCGGTATCCCCTCGGGATTACTGAATATTTTTTGATTGTAATAATTCCCTGCTGGATGCAAAGCTAATGTCACCGACCCTGTTAGAGATGGATCATAAAATATGATGCTTTTCTTTTCACCAATAGATTTGAAAAAATCCTGGTTTACATCATCAATAGAAACTGTCTTAAATGAAATAGTTGGACGAAACTCCGTTGAAATATATGGTTGGAAATTCCGTTCGTCAGGTCTGGAATATATATAGAAAATCGATTCATCTTTGGCATAGAGTACCACCCAGGACATGATTTGATCGGGTTGAGGACGGTATTTTTTTGGCATGGAAATGAAAAAGTCGATCAAACCTCCCAGGACGAGGAAAATAATCAACCCCGATAATAAGAATTTCCTGATATTTAATATCTTTTTATGTAAAGTTGCCACAGCATTGGCAAAAGAGTAAATGCCAATCCCCGTTAGCAACGCCAGAACTGGGATGATTGAAACCATGTGGGTATGACGAGGAGGAACAGTATTTAATGAGCTTAAACCAAGCATGATCCCAAAATACCACAGGAGGAGAAGTATGTTGCGCGGTTGCTTGAATCTCCAAAGGGACATTACCAGCCCCAAAATGAAAAAGATACCCCCAACCGTGCCAGTTAAAGAAGAGGCAATATAATGTTCGGTAATTAATCCGGGCATTTGGAAGGCAAGCTGCGTACGAGCCAACCCGCGAATAAATAAGATTAAATAGATATTTGGGTTAAAAAACAGCATGCTGCCATTAATTTGGAAGGGAGGTGCTATCGCAAAAAGTTCTTTATCGGAAAAAAAGATTTTGCCATTAAAGGTATTGAAAAACACACTTTCGAATATTTTGTAGCCCAACGAGCTTGGATCATGGCTTAAACCATAAACAATATACGTGCCGGCAACAAGGAGAACCCCGAACCCGAAAATAATCAAAGCGTAGACAGCCTGCCGGAATTTGATCTGATGTCCGAGCCATAACAAAGCAATATACGCGATTCCAATCACGAAAGTAAAACGTGCGCCGAAAAATGTGTAAAATCCAAACCCCGCTGCTAATCCTGCAAGGAATAAATTCAATAAACTATCATGTTTCAGCCCAAGGTACAGCCAATAAAAGCCCAAAGTGGTGATAAAAAGCGCCTGGATACTTATATACCCTATTCGAGAAAATGCCATGAAGTAGGGGTTAAAGATCAATGCGAAGGAAACCGTAATTGCCACTCGCCGATTAAACATTTCCCGCGCTAACAAATAAAGCGGTGGAAGGGTTGCCACCCCGGCGAGCACCGAGCTCAACCTCCATCCCCAAAGAGAAATGCCGAAGATTTTTAAGATGCAAGCCTGGATGTATGAGCTCAAAATCGGGAAGGTATAAACGCCATTGGCGAATATTGGCGGTTTGAATGAACCCATAGCAATATCGCGCGCTACAGTCCAGAAAGAACCTTCATCACCGATAAGTGAATCAGGTAATCCTTGGAGACGGTATGTCCCTATTAAGACCCCCAGAGTGGTCAACCCCAAAATCCATAGGATGTCTTTGCGAGCAACAGGGATGGATAATTTAACCCCCCGTTTTCGGTCCCAGGATAAAAAAATAAATATAAAGATAATGAGGCTGGTAATCCAGCTGATGACATAAAAAGTCGAGTATTCGCGCGTGGCTAGGGACCAAACCGTACTACCAAATATGACGCTTGCGCATATAATGCCCGACCAGGTAAAAGGGGTGTGAATGAAACAAAAGATATATTTCTTAAACTCGTTTTCAATTGGTAATAAAATCAAGGAGCGTAAAGAAAAAACAAAAAGAAATACTCCCAATAAAACGAGGGGGAGGCCAAAAATAGCACTATCTATATTAATAATATCAAACCGAAGGGTATGGTTAAGCCATTGACCAAAAAGCGTTGGAGGAATGGAGAGGGGATTGGGTCTGGATAGCTGGTATTGACCGGCGACAAGCAATAGAAATCCAATCAATGCCATCAGGAATCGGATTAATTTCTTATCCGGTTTTATTATCGAAAAATTGACAGACATAATATTCTTGAAAATATTTCCGGTGTTTTATTTCGGGAATTATAGCACGGCTAATAACTTGATTATTCCGACATAATAATGAAGGAATATGAAGTAAAGAAGTGAAGCATTATTCACTCAACGGGCTTTCGAGCCCCAAGTGATACATGACCAGTAAAGAACCGGGTGAAAAACTAGAAGTTTGGTACAATTCTTTACCTCCAAGCATTTGGAAATTACCATCAGGATAATCATGTTTATTAGCAATTTGGAGTGGAATACTATTCGTGTAACCATTTTTCAAGACATATTCCGTAAATATTTATGAATACATCCCTCAGTACATTACTTAGCTGAAATCACTCACTGGTCAATTCCGTTAGAAACCCTTATGGCATCAAAAAGTTTGATTCCGGCGGTCGATATCATCATTCCCGTTTTCAATGATGGAGAAAATATTTTAAGTGTAATTAAAGCCCTAAATACACAAGTTTCCTCGCCATTTCAGATCTTGATTTGCTATGATTTTGATGAGGATACGACTCTTGAAGCTTTACGGAAAAGAAGGTTTATCAATGAGAATGTTGTCCTGGTAAAAAATGTTTATAGCGGAGTTCACGGCGCTGTCAGAACCGGATTCGAGGTAAGCAAGGCAAACGCCGTAATTACTTACATGGCGGACGATGACTATAATGCCGGGATAATAGACCAAATGGTTGACTTCTATAAAGGCGGATCCGAACTCGTCGTCCCAAGTCGCTTCATTAATGGCGGGGTATTCAAAGGTTGTCGATGGTTTAAGAAATTGTTGGTCACGGCAGTATCTTGGAGTATGCATGCATTCGCAGGCATCCCGGTACATGATTCCACAAATGGTTTTCGTCTTTTTTCAAGAAAGTTGTTAGATCAAGTCACGCTGGAATCGAGGGATGGTTTTACATATAGTATCGAGCTGCTTGTAAAATGCCATCGCTTGGGGTGGAAGATGACAGAACTCCCTGCAAAATGGTATGAACGAAAATATGGAAAAAGCAGGTTTAAAATATTTCAATGGGCAACCGCGTATTTGCGTTGGTATTTCTACCCTTATGAAACAACATATCTAAGGAGAAATTCAACATGAGCGAGATGGATGTTAAATCGATATATACCAACCGGTTTGCAGGGCAAATGAATTTTCGCAAGGCGATGTGGCAAGTTTTATGCCGGGAATATTTCCAAAAGCATATCCTTGCCGATAATTTTGTAGTGGAGATCGGGGCGGGTTATTGTGAATTCATTAATTCCATCCGGGCAGCAAAAAAAATAGCCGTGGATATTAATCCAGACACCAGTAAATATGCAGGTTCGGATGTCCAGGTAATCCAGGCTTCTTCCACAGATTTGAAAGGAATATCATCGGATTCTGTTGACCGGGTATTTGCAAGCAATTGCTTTGAGCATTTATCGAGAACCGATATTTTAACTACTTTAGCAGAAATCCGAAGAATTATTAAGACAGGCGGGAAGATGATTACCTTGCAACCAAATTTCAGGTATTGTTACAAAGATTATTACATGTTCTTTGATCACATTTCTGCCCTGGACCATCGTAGCATGGAAGAAGCCTTGGTAGTTAAAGGGTTCACTGTTCAAACAAACATTCCCCGTTTCTTGCCATACACCTCTCAAGGCAGCCTGCCCAAATCGCTGCTGTTATTACGTATATATTTACGTCTTCCCATGTTATGGAAAATATTCGGTGGTCAAATGCTAATCATCGCAACCAAATGAAATTATTATTGGTAAAAGCATATCTTTAAAAACCGTCCCCGACAATAATATTATATAAATGCTTGTTACCAGGAGTTAAGATGAAAATATTAATTGCAGCTGACATGGAGGGAATAACCGGAGTGACGCACTGGGAAGAGACCGACCCAGCCAATCACGAATACACCAGATATCGCAAGATCATGACTGATGAGGTAAATGAAGCCATTGCCGGTGCAGCAGACGCCGGCGCTGAGCAATTTATTGTCGCCGACGGGCATGGTGATGGGACAAATATCCTGATCGAGGAGTTGGATTCGCGGGCAAAGTTGAATTCGGGAGGAGCTTCCCCCATGTCCATGATGCAGGGTGTGGACTCAGAGACAGGAGGGGTTATTTTTATCGGTTACCATGCCCGTGCAGGGTCACAAAATGCTGTCCTCGCTCACACCTGGTCAGCCGGAAGAATTGCCAATGTTTGGCTTAATCAATCATTGGTGGGGGAATATGGCCTGAACGCAGCCTTGGCAGGGCATTTTAATGTTCCCGTGATTATGATCAGTGGTGACCAAACTGCTTGTGAACAAGCGGTCGAGCTCATCGGTTCAATGGAGACTGCGATAGTCAAACGTTCCACAGGATATTTTTCCGCAGAGTGCCTTCCCCTTAAAATTACGTTGCCATTGATCAGGGAAAAATCTAAACAAGCGGTGCTCCATTTGCGCGATAAAACCACTCCGAAACCATTTGTTGTTGCCACACCAGTTCACCTGGCGATCGAATTTCGTCAACCCGAGTCTGCGGACAGGTCTGCTCGACTGCCTGGGGCACTGCGCGTGAACGGCTTGCGGGTGGAATTTATTATCCCGACCATGCTGGGGGCGCACGCGGTTTTTCGAGCCGCGGTTAAACAGTCATATGATTAATTTTATAGAGTTTGGTAACTTCCCATATTTGCGCAATCGTTTTTGAAGGAACATCTTTTTTTTTATACACGTGTAAATTTGACAGCCAAGTAATCGTCTTGATGGATAATATAATCTATGAGTTGGTGGAATTCATCAAAAACCTTCCCTATGCGTATTTTCTTGGTAGCGCTGATCCTGCGCCTGATCCCGGTTGTTGTCATGCGCAACATGGGAATTGGTTTGGACGATATGTTCCAGTACGATATGTTGGCCCGTTCGATATCAACAGGTAACGGATATCGTTGGTACGCAGAAGCAGATTTGCCGATAGTTTTACCGTACTTGAAGCTAGACCTCTCTTCAATCAATTATGATTCTCGTGGTGTTTTAACCTCATTCCGTCCCCCCCTTTATCCAGCATTTCTCGCAATAATTTATTTTGTTTTTGGAACGGGTCCAACCCGTTTCTTTATTGCACGAATTATTCAAGCCATACTTGCAGCATGCATGGCTCCACTTACCTACGCTGTGGCAAGGAGACTCTTTCGGAACCGGGAAGCGACCGCAAAAATTTCTGCCTGGATAATTGTTTTATACCCCATGCTGGTTGTTTACCCATTATCGTTGGCAACCGAGAATTTGTTTTTTGTTTTGGTATTAAGTTCATTTCTGTGCTTGCTGAAAGCACAA
Organism: Anaerolineales bacterium UBA877; assembly: GCA_002294405.1. The sequence continues at coordinate 37,692 of DBFP01000045.1, forward strand.
ACAAGTCTGGAGACCGCCAGAATTCCCGGGAAAAAAACCTCGTCATTAATCATCAGATCCCGCTGGTTTATCTTATCGGGTTTTTTACTGGGACTGACTTGCCTTACCAGATCTGTAGCCCAAATATATGCTGTCATGGCAATGGGATGGGTCTGGTTCTTACTGAAAGAGCGAAAGATGGCGATAATAGCATTCATGATTGCTGGAATAACGGTGTCCCCGTGGATTGCGAGAAATTCCGTTTTATACGGAAAACTAACTGGTATCGAAAATGCGATCGGCTATGATCTATATCTCGGTTATCACCCACAAGGAACGGGTACTTTTCAGTACCCTCAATCTCTTGATCTAATGACGATGATGAATGATTCTGAAAGAGACAGCATTGGGATTCAATCCGCAATCGGGTTTATCAAAACAAATCCGCGCCGTGACCTTTACCTGATCTTACGACGAACTGGATATTTCTTCGGTCTGGAAAGCCGGGCGCTAATTTATTTCTATTCAAACGATTTCTTCGGATATTTACCACCTCCATTGATAATTGGTATATTAACCATATTTTGTCTTCCGTTCACAATAATTGTCACCTCTGCTGTTTTTGGCCTGGTACAGACAAGCTTCAAAACGGAAATACGGCTTCTCGTGTTACTTTTAATTGGCTATGCTGCACCCCACATGCTTATAATTGCAGAAGATCGATTTCACCTTGCCTTGGTCCCATTTCTGTCGATTCTTGCTGCCCAGTGTTGGACAGGCGGTTGGTCAGCATTTATCCAAAATTGGTCCATTTCAAATCGGAGGAAAACCTGCATGATCTTGGCGTTAATTATTGTTTTGCTCCTGATTACTAACTGGGGAATGGAGATTGGACGAATTGCTGACAAACTTGCAACCCTATTGTCACCAAATGGTAATCTATCTTTTTTCTCTTATTAACCTGCAATGAAGAAAATTTTTGGCAATAGGATACACCTCGATTGGAAAATTACAACCCTTACCGTTGTCAGCACGCTTGTTTTATTGGTGGATTATTATCATTACCCGATCTTGCCATGGACTAAATTGCTTTCATGGTGGGATACGACCGGGCTTTCGATGAAGATCCTAGATCGAACCCTGCTGTACTTTTTCATCCCCATGTTTATCATCCTGGTCGTGTTTCGGGAAAACCCCAAAATATATGGATTTTCTTTGGGGGATTGGAAGGCTGGGATGATCATCACGATTGGTGCAATCGGATTAATGACCCCAATTCTTTGGCTTGTGTCACACGGTAACAGCTCGATGCAAAGTTATTATAAACCGCTGGTGGCGGGTCTTCCTTGGAATACTTTGCTGGATCTATTTGGATGGGAATTCATTTTTCGCGGCTGGCTTCTATTTGGTTACGCCCGGAAATTTGGGGAAGATGGAATCTGGCTTCAGGCTGTTCCCTTTGCCCTGGCCCATGTTGGGAAACCTGAATTAGAAACACTCTCAACAATCTTTGGAGGATTTGCTTTTGGATGGGTGGCGTGGAGGACAAAATCATTCGTATATCCATTATTGATCCACTGGTATATTGCGTCATTAACAATTATCATTGCGGCAGGTTTATTTGTCTGAATTTATTGTTCGCCCGGCAACGAGAGAGGATTTTACAGCGATTCGTTCGTTGATTCGCACGGTTAGAATAAATCCCTTCGGGCTGGATTGGCGCCGATTTATCATTGTAGTGACACTTGAAGGAAATCTGATTGGGTGCGGGCAAATTAAATGTCATCATGACGGGTCGCAGGAGATGGCATCCATTGCGATCCAGGAACAATTTCGCGGTGGAGGGATGGCGAAGAGAATTATTGAATCGCTTCTATCTAGCAACAATAATCGACCAATATATTTAATGTGTCGTGCCCGGTTAAATGATTTTTATCTAAAATTCGGGTTTCGACCGGTGAATATAGAGCGAATGCCCCCTTATTTTAGGCGGATTTGCCACCTGGAGCATATTGTTAATCATTATAAACAACCTGGTGGTCGGTTACTGGTGATGTGTCTAGATTGATGGAGAAGAAATGAAAAGTCTAACGAATATAATCATGGGGATTCTTATCGGCCTGGTGGCTGCGGGTATCATCTGGGTGACCGCATCAAAACCTCGAGGAGCCGCTATAACAATACTCCCCTCATCCACTCCAGGATTAGTTACCGTATATGTCAGTGGGGGAGTAGCAAACCCGGGTTTGTATTCGCTGCCCATTGGCAGTCGCATCGATGCAGCAATCCAAGCAGCAGGAGGATTCATACCCGGGGCAGAACCACAAAGTATTAACTTGGCGGAATTACTCGAAGATGGGCAGCAAATTGATGTCCCAGGAATAATTCGTACGAGTCATATAAATGCAGGGCGAGTGAATATAAATACCGCGACAGTCTCTGAACTTGATGAACTCCCTGGAATGGGACCAACAACCGCACAAGCAATTGTGGATTACCGACTCCAGCATGGGCAGTTCCAACTGATACAAGACATTTTAAATGTTCCTGGCGTTGGGCCAGCAACCTATGAAAAAATAAAGGATTACATATCAGTAAATCCTTAATATGCCACTTTCTTATTTTAGTATGGTCGCATCGATGCTAAATACGAAGGAAAATAAATATATATCCAAATCCAGGAAACTTATTGAAAGATTATTTTCTCAAATTGAAAAAAAGAGTAAGGAAAATGTAAGTAAGCATTCCTCGATTGATGATACAATTTTCTCATAGTCTATCGATAGGAGGCACTGATGGATGATAATTCAAAAAAGTTAAAGAAAATGGCGACTTGGACTGTAGCCATCTTTGCAACTGTGTTTGCAATCGTGATGGCAGCACTTTGGATCCCGATTTATGGAGCTGGAACTCCAGCTTTCCCTGCAATCGGGAGGGCCTTGGCTGAAGGTTGGGTACTGATATTGCTCACCCTTGTATTATGTGTCGGATCATACCTGGGATACTCCTATTACATAAAGCGCAAAAACAATTGATAACAGGAGTCCAGCGACTCCTGTATAATGCTTGGAAATAAAAATGATTGCAGGGAGATATATATTCCTGGATTATTCAAATTATCCAGGATGAATGAAGGATTACGAAGATTAATAAATTTTCAAGTCAAAATAAGGTAAGGATCAATGTAATAATTGCAAGTAATCGCTGGAGATCTTCCCAAAAAAAGGTGAATTATCTTTCCAAATAAAGCGTGCTAGCAAAGGCAATTATTACTTACTTATGTAAATTTGACCATGGGGGCAAATATATATAACAAAATAATTATCCAATCAATTTACAAATTCATTCGGTGAACCAGTTGAATCCCCTGTCAAATAAAAAACTATATTTCTTTAATAATCACTTTTTCCTATTCAGTTTGTATGCCATCATGATAAGTTTTTAGCAATTCACGCGCATCTTGAATCTTGCTTATAGGAACGAAGATTTGAACTCTTCCAAGACCATCAACTGCTACTGGATAAATTGTGTGTCCGATGGACTCCTGAACAAGCTCTACGTCAATCCCTTCGGCTTCCAGGTAACTTTCAATCAATTCAGCCTCCAGGCGTCCGTTTACTTCGACAAGCTTTTCATAAGTTAATTCATCCATACCAATTTCTCCTTCGACATCATGAACCCAGCCATTTTGCCGCCTCTCCCGGTAATTCGGACAACGAGCCTTTTTTAAAGGTGCAACGAGGAAGAGATTCTAAAAACAAGTTGCCATAGGTTTTGGATAATATGCGACGATCAAGAACGACAACAACGCCCCGGTCAGATTGAGTCCGAATAAGACGTCCAAAGCCCTGGCGGAATCGCAAGATTGCTTCCGGTAAGTGGTATTCGTGGAAGGGATCTTCGAAGGTCTCAGATCGAGCCGAAACCAGAGGATCGGTTGGGACTGCAAACGGCAATTTGACAATTACCAATACCGAGAGGGCTTCCCCCGGAATGTCCACTCCTTCCCAGAAGGAACGGGTACCCAGAAGGACGGCATTTTCAGTGCTCTTAAATGACTCAAGCAAGGCGTTTGGGGAAGCTCCTTCCCCCTGTTCGAAAACAGAAATATTGCTTTGAGACAAGGGACCACGGATGAATTTGGAGGTGCGCTTTAATTGCGCGTATGAAGTGAAGAGGATCAAGGCCCGACCGTTGCTTGCCTTGCAGAGTTTAATTAGTGCTTGATCAAGTTGATGTTGGTGACCCGGTGAATTTGGTTCATCAATATCGTTGGCAATATAAAGCAAGGCGGAATCCTCATAATTAAAGGGGGAGCCAAGGGATAATTCATCAGCCTCATCTGCAGACAGGGAGTTGCGGATATACCCAAATTCACCATGTGTCGTCAGGGTTGCAGAAGTGAGGATCACAGAACGTTTTTCATGCCAAAGATATTTTTCAACCAATGAACCGACCCGAATGGGGGCTGCATTTAAAGCCAGACGATTATTGTTGGGATTAACCTCGACCCAATAAACATAGTCAGAGGCTGGGGAGGATATGATCGAGTCAATCATTTTATCCGCCTCATTAAATCGCCGGTATAGATTGCCGATATTACCGATTAAATCTTCCAGGGATTCCAATCCATCGGAATATAATTCAGACGCTACTTTTTGAATTTCTCCCAGGACGGTAATCAGGAGGGTAAGCGTTTCTTCAGTGGCACCCCAGGTGATTTCCACAGCATCCCAACCTGGAAGGGTTCGAGTGGAAGGCATTATCCGTTCCTGGTAACTATATAAAGTGGCAGGTTGCCCTTCGCGTTGGAAAGAAACAAATTTAGACAGGGTATCAAAGAATATATGCATTTGTTCTTGAAGCCGAAATGTCAAATCTGTTGCCCGCTCGATTTTTTGATTAATCTGTGCATAGTTTGAAGGGGGGATCTGATTGCGAGCTGTATTTAGGAAATTTCCCAAAATCCCAGATCCTGATCCGCCAGTTTCCCTTATCAAGCGGTCCATTTCAAACTGGGTTAATCGAAAGGATAGCGCATCAGTTGTTGCAGATTCCAAATGATGACCCTCGTCAATTATTAAATGATCGTATTCCGGTAAGATTCGGTTGCCGACAGCAACATCCGTCAATAATAGGGCATGATTAACAACCAGGATATGAGCGTTTAGGGATGCCTGTTTGGCTTGAAAGAATGGGCAAGCTCCTCCAGTACGCTCAAGGCAGGTCTCATTTGTACAGGCGTCGTCCTCAGCAGAGATATGCCCCCAAACATCCCGCTCAGCTGGTCCGGTCAAGTTAATCTCGTTTCGGTCACCGCTCGCGTTTTCCAGCATCCACACAAGAACCTTTGCCAACACCCGCATTTCGTCAGCATTTATTGGACCTCGCCGTCGAAGAAGATCCAACCTGCGAGGACATAGATAATTCGAACGTCCTTTTAATACAGCTGCTCTCAGATTCCACCCCAGGGCGGATTTTAGGTCAGGGATGTCTTTTTTTATGAGCTGGTCCTGCAAATTGAGCGTGTTTGTGGATATAACAACGCGCGTATTGTTTTGCAAAGCAAACATGGCAGCAGGCACCAGGTACGCAAAAGATTTTCCAACACCAGTACCAGCCTCGACCAGCAGATGCTGACCAAAAGATAAAGCCTTGGTTACTGCCCTCAGCATTTCCATTTGCTCTGGACGATATTCGTAATGATTGAAAAATTTTGAGAAGGCTCCCCCGTGTTCAAGGATTGCGGCGGCTTCTTCCACGTCAATTGATACCGGCTCCTTGGGAATTAGAATATGAGACCCTATTTTGGTTTCTTCCCCCCTCTCGAAAAGCAAGCGTTTATCCTGATCTCCACGGGTTCTTTTTGATTTAATCCCACCTTTTGATCGCGACCTTAAGGCTTCAACAAATGCCCAAGTCCCATCCCACACAATGGGTTCGCTGAACCGGACGATTTCAGCAAGCAGGTCGATTGGTAATTCTTGAGCTATCGAGAATAGTTTTTTAAACGCCTCCGCTGTCACCCTTGCGTCGTCGAGTGCACGATGAGTGGCTGGAAATGGAATTCCGAGCTGAAGACCTAACGCCGCGAGGTTGTATCGACTGGCGGATGGCATTAATACTGCAGCCAGTTCATATGTATCAATATTCTCGTTTAAGGAGAATAATTTATATTTAATTAGAAATGACAGATCAAATTGTATGTTGTGTCCCAGGATGGGGGAATCCCCGATGAAATCAACCAGTTCGCCCAGCTTGTCGTGGATATTTGGTGCAAGGCGAACCATCTCGTCGTTTATCCCCGTCAACCCGGTAATGAAATCGGGAATATGTTTACCGGGATTGATTAGGGTGGAGAATTCTGATTCAATTCGATTTCCTGAGAATTTTACTGCACCAATTTCAATCACCGCATCCTTTTGCGGATCCAAACCTGTGGTTTCGAGGTCCAATGCGACGATCGGGATCATAAAATATCCTATGGGAGATATTTATGGACGAAATCCTGAATTACTCAAGATTTCTTTCAATTGGGAGGCCAGCTCTATTGCGCTTGGATCCTTGATCAAATTAAGGTGGTCTCCTGGAATTATCCGAATTTCAAGATCACCAAGGATATACTTTTTCCACGCCTCCATAAGATAATTTTCTTCCTCCCATTCCCGGTGGCTGGCTTTGAAAAGCACAACTCTGCCTGGGTAAGGTTTTGGCTTGTAATTATTAAACGCTGAGTAGGCGGCTGCATATGATGTTTTGCTCCGCCCCCCTAATTGCTTTTGGATGGAATGAACGATGTGCTGCGAATTCCTCCTGAAGTATTTCCAGGTGAAATATCCTGCCACTTTTTTAGCATGATCCAGTAGTTTATAGTTGGCAAAATATAATTGAATTCTCTTAAAAAAAGGGATGACCCGGTAGTGAAGCGGTGGGTATGTATCTATGATTACTACCATAGGTTCTGGCTCACCCGGTATTGATAACTTGCGAGCAGTTTCGAGTGCCAAGTGTCCCCCATATGAATGCCCTACGAAAGTAAATGGTCCATGCGGCTTTACAGGATTAATTGCACAAATATACTGCTCAGCATATTCCTCTATGGATATTTCACTCCTGGGAGAAGATATGAATTCTACGCCCTTTAGCCCAAACAGGGGATGTTCTTTTCCCAATCTGTCTGTCAGGTTAAAAAGGGAGGATACCGGCATGCCCAAACCTGGGAAAAAGAAAACCGGTGGTTTGTCTCCCAAGGATTGAATCGTAACCAGCAATGCTTGTGGATCGAATTTGCTTTCCGAGGAGATAGGTACCGGCTCTTTCTTTTATATATATTTTTCAGCGCGACAATGTTGAATAAATCCAGCCGATGATATTACCACCGGCAGCAAGGAACCTAAGAATCTATTCATCCCGCTCTGGTTTTGGAAGCACTTTATAAAGAGAATCCAATAAAATGGCGCTTATGAGGTTTTCCTTGCTTTTTTCTCGCATAAAATCCTTAAGATCTTTGGGGGTGATTGCGGGAAGGGGAGCATCCTCCACCTTTAATTCCACTTTGGGACTGGTGAACAGCAGTAATGACATTATGGTTGGAGATTCAACACCTTCCGGTAATATTCTTTTCAGGTATTGGCTGGCCGCTTTTATCTCGGCACTTGATTCAATTTCTGGCCGCCCCATGTTTTCCTGACCGAAAAACCGCAAATACGACTGGAGAAATCCTCCCCCCCTTGATTTCCAGCGGTTTTTTTGATAGGTGATAACCCCGCTCTGATGATATGGCATTAATACCCAAACACCGGCTGGCCCAACCAATAAATGAGAAGCGCTGGTTACGTAATGAAAAATAGTGTACTCGCGCCCCAAACCTTTCAGATTTCTGTCTATCAATTCATCAGGACGCGGGCTCCTACCCCAGCGATTGCCATAATACATTCCAATTTGCGACATGAAGAACCCCAACAGCAAGGCCAATAGCGAGAAAATTAACTTATCCGGCATCTTAAACGAAATATACAATCCTATGCCAAGGATGACAAGTGCCCCGATACTTGTGAACTGCCCGATTTTGGCATTTCGTTTGATCAATTTCGTGTTGGTTACAACTTTCATGAGACCTCTATTTCTTGAGAGATTGTTCGATACCCGCGCGGATGGACTCTATCACGTTTGCTTTCACTGCGTTATTTGCCAAGCGAATGCCGTTTTTAATGGCGACCGCTTCCGAGCGGCCATGCCCGATAAAAACCAAGCCGTTCACACCCAGAAGAGGTGCAGCACCTTGTTCGGAAGGATCCATTAATTTTTTTATTACCTTGAGTGCAGGTTTAATTAGGATTCCACCGAGTTTTGTTCGCAATCCGCCATTTTCGATGGCTTCCCGGATTTTATCTACAAGCAATTTTGCAGCGGCCTCTGAAGATTTTAACAGTATATTTCCAGTGAAACCATCCGTAACTGCAACATCAACTTTTCCACCGATAAGTTCCTTGCCCTCGATGTTACCATAAAAATTCAAGCCAGATTCTTTCAATAGAGGATAGGTGTGTTTGACCAATTCGTTGCCTTTTCCTGCCTCTTCCCCATTTGATACCAAGCCGATTTTAGGATTTTTCACACCGCGCACTTTTTCGACGTAAATGCTACCCATGATTGCAAATTGGAGCAGGTTCTGAGGTTTGCAATCGGGATTCGCACCGACATCCAAAACAACGCAGGTTCCAGTCGCCGTGGGAAAAACCGGGGTAAGACCAGGACGATCAACTCCGGGAATTGTCCCCAACCGGAGGTAAGC
>DBFP01000033.1:0-5743 GCA_002294405.1 Anaerolineales bacterium UBA877
CCAATCTCGCACGACCTTCCGATCACCAATATACATCTCACTGGGAGCATTCGGGTCCAATGCCCATTTCATGCGTTCTATTCCCTCGGATATTTCCTTTACAGTTCCTGCATAACTTATTCGCAAGTGACCCTCCATCCCAAATTCCTTTCCCGGAACAGTAACCACCAGAGCCTTTTTAAGTAGGAATTGGCAGAGCTCCACTGAATTCTTTGCAACACTGTTTCGACAATACGCTTTAAAATCAGGTAAGGCATAGAAGGTGCCTTGCGGTTTCTGACAGCGGATATCAGTAAAGGAATTTAATTCCTGCATCAGCACATCACGGTTGTTTTGAATTAATAAGCGCAATGATTCAACGATTGACTGCATACCATTTAATGCTCCCTCTGCAGCCGCCTGCATAACCGGCGAAACACAGGTTATCGTCTGCGATTGAACATTCGTCATTATTTCCACCAATTGTTTTGATGCAATCGCCCATCCAACTCGAAATCCTGTCATGCCGTATAGCTTGGCTACACCGTTTACCAGGATGATTTTCGAGTTTTCAACGTCTTTGGATGTAAAATTACATGCTGGTACTGCAACTTTTCCATCGAAAACCAGCTTGTGGTAAATATCATCGCAAATCATATAAATGCCTTTTTTCTCACACAAGTCGACTATTTTACTTATTAAGGTTTCCGGATAGATCATTCCCGATGGATTATTGGGGCTGTTTACAATAATGGCCTTGGTATACGAGCCAATAACACGTTCAACTTCATCAAACCGTGGAATGAACGTGCCATCCTCCGGGGTGACAATTACCGGTATTGCCCCAATCATTTTTATTATCTCAGGGTAACTGACCCAATAGGGTGCAATAATTACTACTTCATCTTGTGGATTACATAAAGTATAGAGGATGTTAAAAAGGGATTGCTTGGCCCCATCGGAGACAATGATATTCTGCGGGGTTACAATCCGGTCGTAGTTCTCTTCACAGTACCTGACAATCGCCTTCTTGAGAGATGGCGTCCCGTCGGTCGGCACATATTTAACTTCCCCGCTGCTCAATTTGGCTGCCGAGCTAAGAATGGCTGAGATGGGGGTCTTGTTTTTTGGTTCGCCGATGCCAAGGTGAATTACTGGTTCCCCTTTTTCACGCAAGAGCCTGGCTTCCTCGTTCAATGCTATGGTTGGTGAAGTGGGAATCGAGCTTGCAACTTGACTTAGACTCATGTATTTCTCCAGTCTTACAAATACCAATCCAGTCGGTTTTCAATCGGTCGACTTATTTTTATATCACAACAAGTATTATAAATTAATATTAATGTCAACAGGTTTAAAAGAAAATACATGGAATAGCCAGGTTAAACAAAAAACAGGTCGTGAATATTCACAGCCTGTTTTTCCAATACGTCATTGCTTCTTCTTTTCTTCCTTCTTAATTGCAATAACTTCACGACCTTTATAAAAGCCGCAATTTGGGCACACAATATGAGGTTGGATCATCGTACCGCAATTGGTACATGCTACGAGATTGGTAACTGCCAGTGCGTCATGGGCGCGGCGTCTGTCCCGGCGACCTTTGGATAATTTTCGTTTCGGTTGAGGTGGCATTTCTTGCTCCTTAATTTGATTGCGGTTAAGCGGGCTGATTATATCGGCGTTGTAATGGAGCGTCAAGCCCGGCGTCGCTATCTCTTCTCCCNNCTCTGTTCGGTGATCTTTCACCATCTGGTAGGGGTGGATCACATAAGAACGGATCTGGCTGCCCCATTCCGCCTTTGTATATTCGCCGCGCAGGATGGCAATTTCTTCATCTTTTTCAGCTTTTTTTATCTCAAGTAANNTTCATTTTGGCAGGTGACAACAATCCCGGTTGGGAGATGGGTTATGCGGATTGCAGTGGCATTTTTCTGAACATTTTGTCCCCCAGCTCCAGATGACCTGAAAACATCTATTTTCAATTCTGCCGGGTCGATGGGGACTTCGGGATTATCGAAAGCGACCTGGGGGAGCACCTCAATCAGGGCGAAGGAGGTGTGCCGCCGGTGTGCAGAATCGAAAGGTGAAAGCCTAACCAACCTGTGTACGCCCTTTTCTGATCGTAAATAGCCATACGCATATTTGCCATTAATACTGATTGNNCGTAAAGGAGCGTTTGTCCAACTCGGTTTCTAATGCCAGGATCTCAGATTCCAAATCCCCTCTTAGAGATTCATCTTGCAGACCAGCCAATTCCTCAGTGTCATTTAATCGTTGCTCAAAATCTCGCCAATCATTTACTTGCTCACGAAGACCCGCTGCGCTTTTAGCCACTTGCTGGGCATGCGNNTAATCCCTTCTACCCTTTGTGATATTTGAAAACGTTTGTATATGACCAATGGCTCTGGATGATTCTCCAACTGCCATTCTTTTCCAGCCGATATGCTTCGGTGCAATTCCAACGTGATGCCTGGTCTCCAGTGTATGAGCTGTAATTAAATGTTAGCAAAGCAAATTTGGTTGATAATTGTAAATGTGGATTGAGCAACTCAAAGCGATCGTAATGAACTTTTCCTCGAATGGTTTCATAATATGCGGTTAACGCATTTTTCCCGTCGATGCGCAATTCCAAGTAGGGATCAAAATATACCACATCTGGAGCACAGATTTCCAGGAAACCGTCCGGATCGCCCTTGCCCCAACGATCCAAAGCTGCTTTTTCCATTGATATAATCTTCTCAGCGATCGAGACCATGGTTACACCGCCAGGATTCCTTTTACGAATTCATCTGGATCGAAATTCGCCAGATCTTCTGCTTTTTCTCCAAGACCCGCAAAAACTATGGGCAAGCCAAGNNACTTTCTTAAGTTCTTCCATAAGATTGTAACGGGTATGAAGGCGACCTGCGGTATCTATAAGGACAATATCGAACCCCTTTGATACTGCGGATTGGATTCCATCATAAACAACCGCCCCGGGATCTGAACCCATTTGCCCCATAACGAACGGCAGGTCCAACCTTTCAGCCCAAATCTGCAACTGGTCGGCTGCAGCCGCGCGGAATGTGTCAGCACCCACCAGGAGGACGCGCTTCCCTTTATCTGTAAAATAGCGGCCAAGTTTTGCAGCCGTGGTGGTCTTGCCAGATCCGTTTATCCCAACCAGCATGATGATCGATGGCTTGGAAGAAAAATCCATCTCTGGAGGCACAATTAACCGGGAGCGCAATTCATTCTGCAGCAAAGATTGCAATTCCAATGTGTGAGTGAGTCCACTATTTTTTACACCTGCTCGAAGATGGTCCAGGATGGATTCGGTCGTCTCCACACCAAGGTCAGCCTGGATTAACAACCTCTCCAGGTCTTCCCAGGTTTGGTTGCTAATTTCTGTAGCCCCAAACAAACCGGCTATCCGGCCAAATGCAGTTTTCCTGGTGCGGGAAAGGCTGTTTTTCCAGCGTGCGAGAATGTCTACCATGGCGGGTAAATTATACTGCATGGGATAAATGAATATGCCAGGCGGGAAACTCGGATGAAATTCTGTCATTATTTGTAAATATGCAACTTTTTCTTTTTTCCAACATCTTACTTGTGGTTTACTAAAGAATTGTTACAAAAAATATTATTTCAGTACTTCAGTCCGATCCATTTTTAGTTTATTTTAAAACTAAAATATTTTTATGATATACTCTCGCCGACGCGGAGTAAAAGACAAAATGGTAGAAGGATTAACCGAAATAACTGCTTCCTGGAAAGGTGGGATGGCATTTGTCGGTCAGAACGCAACCGGTGGATCAGTTCAAATGGGTTCACAGGAAGACCTCCCTGGAATCAGCCCAATGCAGCTATTATTGGTTGCCATTGCCGGATGCACCGGGATGGACATCATATCAATTCTGCAGAAAAAACACACTGACCTTGCTGATTTGCATGTACGCGTGAGTGGTCACCGAGCAGATGATCACCCAAAGGTATGGACTGGAATTCATTTACGGTATGTTGTTTGGGGGCAGGATATTAAAATAAAGGATTTGGAAAATGCCATCGAACTGTCGAAAAAAAAGTATTGTTCGGTTGGCATTATGCTGGAGAAATCTGCAAATATTACGTCTGATTATGTTATTTTAAAACCTGGCGAATCCGAAAATATGTAAAGAGGAAAAATGATTGAACCGATTCATGTGACTGATGCTAACTTCGAAAAAGCTGTCTTGCAGAATCCACTGCCTGTGATTGTGGATTTCTGGGCACCCTGGTGTGGACCGTGTAAAATGGTCGATCCAATGTTGAGAAAGATTTCCGAGGAATTTGGGGGAAAGCTGGTTATTGCCAAGGTTAATACAGATGAGAATCCACAATGGTCTACTCAATATGGAGTTATGGGCATCCCGACCATGCTATTCGTTTTTGGCGGAAAAATAATTCATCGACAAGTGGGGGCACTACCTGAGAAAATGTTGCGCGAGGCGGTAACGCAATTTATGGAAGTAANNGAATTTTAATTCTCTGTCGCTCGTTCGATTTTTGCCCCTAGTGATCGCAATTTCTCGTCCACCCGCTCATAACCCCGGTCGATCTGTCCAACATTGCGAATGGTGGATTTTCCCTCTGCTGCCAGGGCAGCCAGGAGCATCGCCATCCCAGCCCGAATATCCGGGCTTTCGAGTTTCTCACCAAAGAGTCTGGTAGCACCATTCACAATGCAGCGGTGCGGGTCACAAAGGATGATCTGGGCTCCCATCGCTTTTAGCTTGTCCGTGAAATACATACGACCTTCAAACATCCAGTTATGAAACAGGATGCTCCCACGCGATTGTGTCGCCACCACAATCCCGATGCTGATCAGGTCAGTGGGGAACGCCGGCCATATATTGGCTTTAATCTCGGGAATGGCTCCACCCAGGTCAGCCTCCACCTTGAGACGCTGTTTGGACGGGACAATCACATCTTCCCCATCCGTGGTCCAGTTTACTCCCAATCGGTGGAAAACTATACGCATCATATCCAGATATTGCACACCAGCCTTTCGAATGCGAATTTCACCGTGTGTAACCACTGCCGCGCCGATAAAGCTGATGACTTCCAGATAATCGGGCCCAATCGTAAACTCACCACCATGCAAGGATTCCACCCCTTCAATGGTCAGCGTATTGGATCCAATCCCTGATATTTGTGCCCCTAAGACATTCAGCATTTGGCAAAGTTCCTGCACATGCGGCTCGGAGGCGGCATTGCGAATCAAAGTCTTCCCTTTGGCGGTAACAGCGGCCATGATTACGTTTTCTGTACCCGTGACCGACGCTTCGTCCAGTAAAATATTTGCACCTTTAAGTCGTTTTGCGGTGAAGTCGAAAGATCGGCGGTAATGAATATCTGCTCCAAGGGCTTTTAGCGCAAGCAGGTGAGTATCCACCCGCCTTCGTCCGATAACATCCCCACCGGGTGGTGGGAGGTGTACCTCGCAGGAACGACCCAGCATCGGCCCGGCTAATAGAATTGATGCCCGGATGCGGGCACATAGGTCAGGATCTAGATCAGCTGGACGCACAGTCTGCGCCGTAATGCGCCATGAACTTTTCCCCAAGTCTTCGATCTTCACTCCCAGGCTCGCCACGAGTTGGCGCATGTCCCGAACATCACGGATGTCTGGCAGGTTGTGTAGGATAACAGGCTCGCCTGTCAATAATGTGGCAGCCAGGATGGGAAGGGCTGCATTTTTGTTTCCCGATGGCGTAATTTCCCCCTTAAGAGGATTTCCACCTTCGAT
>DBFP01000033.1:5749-5899 GCA_002294405.1 Anaerolineales bacterium UBA877
AAATTGTGGAAAACGACGCGGCATAAGGACCTTGATCGTCCAAGTCATATTGACCGTGGCGCCCTTGGTGATCTGGATTTTTCCGAACCACACCCTTCCCTTCCCGTTGGCAGTGGTCTTGCTCGTTTATTTGTGTGTAGTCCTTGTAAT
>DBFP01000033.1:5917-6173 GCA_002294405.1 Anaerolineales bacterium UBA877
GGACTGATGGTTGGGTGGAACGCTATTTTTTATTTCTTGTTCATTGCCATCATGGTTGGTGGAGTAGTCGGGCTGCTTATCAAGGTCGGAATGGTGATTATGAAAAGAAATCAAGCCTTTATTGCCATCCCTTATGCACCCTTTTTGATCGCGAGTGCGTTCTACTTCCTCTTTCTATAAATTTAGAAATTATAGAATTGCAGTTTTGCCCAATAAATATCTCAGGTTTTATAATTGAAATAGAGCGATCAGCTCA
>DBFP01000033.1:6248-6368 GCA_002294405.1 Anaerolineales bacterium UBA877
CTCCTTCCTTTCATTCTGCACCCTTCCTAGTACAGCTTGAATCCGTGCGACCAATTCGGCGAAACTGAACGGCTTGGTAACGTAATCATCCACTCCCAGGCTAAAACCGCGAAGTTTGTC
>DBFP01000054.1 GCA_002294405.1 Anaerolineales bacterium UBA877
GTAATGGTGGTCATGATTTTCTCCTGTTTGATATGGATTTATGGATTAGCGCTACACCTTTGTAGCAGTTTCAAACACATCCGTGATTTCTTTCAATACGCGCTCACGCTCCTCCGGGTTTTCCCCCCGGATGGCGGTGGTAACGCACGAGTTGAGATGGTCTTCAAGGATCACTGCGCTGACCTTGTTGAGCGCAGCCTGTACTGCCTGGATTTGGCGCATAACATCAATGCAGTAGGCATCTTCTTCGATCATGCGGATCACGCCGTGCATGTGACCCTCGATGATTTTCAGCCGTTTCAAGGTTTCCACATTCTTCATGGTTCGCTCCTATCCCCCCCTGGGGGGTGGGGTAACCAACTTTACCTCAATATCCGATAATTTGTCAAGATTACGGCTCTTCAGCATTCTTTCTCATATTTATCCGGTTCGACTGGAACTGCTGGATAAAGTTCGCACCCAGAAAAATGCCTGGATTCGCACTATTGACATATCTGCCGAAAAAGCTGCCAGACAGAAGATCGAACGCATGTCCCTCCTGCATGGTGTCGCCCCCCAGGCAGCCCGTCAGTGTGAACGTCTGCTCCGAGCCGCGCTGCCCTGCCCCGACGATAATCCCTAGGCAGATATCACCCCCGGGCTCTCCGTCCAGGGTGGAGCGGGGACGGTGGCCGAATCTTCGTCTCGGCAAATGAAGTTCACATGAGGAAGGAACGCAACCCGGGTTATTTTCTATGATCCAGGGTGTTTTATAATATGCATATGGACCCAACCCGGATTATTTTCATCCACGGCTCAAGTGGTGATAAAAGCCAGACCTATAAAGCCCGTCTCTTGCGCGGGCTCTTTCCCGGATTACTGACCCCCGACTTCGAAGGGGATTTGACTCAAAGAATGTCCCGACTAAAATCGATTCTCGCCTCGGAAACCGGTTGGACCCTGATCGGCTCAAGTTTGGGCGGTTTGATGGCGGCATTGTTCGCCAGCAGGTCTCCAGGCCAGGTCCGGAAACTGGTATTACTGGCTCCAGCGCTCACCCTGCCCGAGTTTTCGTCGATTCCACCGGGGTCGATGGATACTCCGACTGTTATCGTCCAGGGGACCCGGGATGAACTGATCCCCTTGTCCACTGCCCGCGAATTGGCTGAAAAGGTGTTTACTCGCCTGACCTATATGGTTGTGGATGATGATCATCGCTTGCATAAAACCGCTGACACACTCGACTGGAAGTCGCTGCTGGAATAAAAAAGGGTCTGCCCGGAGAAGACCCACTCTCGCAACCTTAACCACCAGCCAGCCGGAGAAGCGATTCCGGCACCCAAAATCCCCCGAGGCCTAAAACCAACAGCACGAAGCCCCCTGCCAATACTAAAACACCGAAAGCAATCAACAGCCAATCCCTGACATGATAATGGAGTTGCTCCAACCATGTGCGCGGACCAATGCCAAAGGCGCGCAGATCCATTGCATCGATGATATCCTCGCTCCCAATGATGGCGTGGATGGTAACCGGAACGAAGATCGGACCCAGCTTGCGTATTTGTGCAATGAGCCCGCCGGAGATCTTTTCCAGTTCATAACCCCGGGCTCGTTGCGCATCCATCGTCAATTGGAAATCGCGCCCAAAGGTGGGGATAAATCGCATGGTCAGGTCCATGGCATAGGCGATCTTGTCCGGAAACCCCAGGCCTCTAAAAGTGACCCCATACAAGGAGGGATTGAGGGTGTAAGGGACAAGGATTGTCATGATGGCAATGCTGAACACGCGCGCCAGTTGGCTGATCGCAAAGAAGGAGCGTTCCACGCTTATATTTAGTGTGGGACGCCAGCCGATAATGACGAAAGGTGCGCGGAAACTGTGGATGAGATGCTCCTGCTTATATGCCTCCACCCCTCCCCGGCCGGTCAGGAATGTAAGCAGGGCATAAATAATGATAAAGCCAATAATGAAGAAAAATGCACGTCGTATTTCTCTCCATGTCACTCCTGAAGTAATTAGAACAACGAGGGAGATAACAAAGAAAAACGATAGGATGCGCAAGTCCCAGAAGAATAACGTACAAACCATGAAGCAAAGATAGAATATTATCCACGCCTTGGGATTGAACCATTGGATCAGTGATTTGCGTTTTCGATAGCGCCAGGTTACGAGCATGTTTTTTTGTCTGCCGGCAGGAAGGTTGGTTACATATGGTTGTTAGCGGATAACCGGATTGCCCGCTAACAACCACATGCTAACCCAGGCTTTATCTACCTGATTGCTTCTGGACCGCCGCGTAGGCAACCACCAGAAGTGGGACCAGGATGGCAGCAAAGATCAAGTTCGGACCTGCTGCCGGGAGGAATTCGCCCACGATGGCTGTGGTGGGGGAATAACCGTTAATCCAGATATCTGATATGGCAGCAAAACCGATGCCCAGGATGTTGCCCAGCATGCCCCAGGTTACCGCGGCCGCAATATCAATATTTTTTCCAAAGGCAAAGCGTACAACAACCACCAGCACAAAGCCCACCAGGATGGAAATTCCGGCAAGCAGGGAGACTGGTTGATCGAATGGGTAAGCGACCTGGTTCAATTCACTCCTATTCAGGAAATATAAGATCGTTGCCAATATCGTCAGCACGCCGCCCGCGATCAGAACGGAATCGAGACTTTTCTTTTTATCCTTGAAAAGCAGAGGCAGGCCGGCGATGAATCCGATCAGTCCATTGGCGATACTCCATTGGGGGTACAGGCCAAAACCGGTCAATGCATCCCCAAACATATTCCCGACTGCGCCTGTGAAGAACCCAACGATCGGGCCGAAGGCGTAGCCAAAAAACATCGGGATGGCAATGGCTGGGCGCAAGGCTACCTGGCTGATTGATGGAACCACGAATACAGTTCCATTGAACAACCATGAGAACACAGCATACAGTGCCGCACCAATCGCCATCCAGACCACCTCGCGGGTGCCAACCACCCAGGCCAGGCTTTCCTGTGTGCCCAGATAGACACCCAGGGCCACCAACAGGCCGACGATGACAAATACGAAGCGCAGTACCGGATTCTCCCCGGTCTGCAGCCGCTGAACGCCCATCAGGCTCCCGCCAACCCAGACGACCAGCAGGAAGACTGCCAGGATGACCAGGAGGGCGATGGTAACGCCGAGCAATTTTTTGTTCATACATTCTCTCCTTTTTTGAATTGGTTTCCCTTCCCCTCTCCCTTTA
>DBFP01000015.1:0-3913 GCA_002294405.1 Anaerolineales bacterium UBA877
AGGTGAGAAAAACCGTCTTCTTTTAAAGACAAGATGAAGACACCTTGAGGTGAAGTTGGAGTTTCATCTTTTCCAGGTGTTGCTGTAATTACAAAAGGTGTCTGGGTGGGCAATTCGACTGTTGGTGATGGCGTTTGCGTAACTGTATAGGTGGGTACCACGGTATTGGTCGGTACAGGCGTGGGGGTGGGACCACATGCCTGGAGCAGAAACAAAAAGCAAAAGGACAAGATGACCAGGGAGAAAATAGGACGGGGGATCTTTGACATTTTATAACGCAGGTGAAGGATTATTTGCTAGTATTGTTCTGGAGTCGGCTTCCCCCACGGAAGGAAAAAGAAGAAGGACAACCCGCTTAATCACTTCAAACAGGCTGCTGCAATAATGAAATAATTGGTTGAAAATTATATTATTGATCACTGATGGGAAAATAATTCTTGCCCCTTTAGCGACTTCCCGGATTATATCTATTATGATCGGCCCGAAAAAGAAACACTGGGAGGCTGGAGTTAATTCTCCCTCGTCGAAGGCTGAAAAGAATTTCATCATACAATTATAACCAGAAACCGGTATTATCACCGGTTCCCCCTACGGTATAATCTGGACATGACTGCAAAACTGACTCATCTTGACGATTCCGGTCGCGCACATATGATGGATGTGGGCAACAAACGGGAAACCAATCGCCTGGCCATTGCGAAAGGTGAAGTGCTCATGAAACGGACAACCCTGGATTTAATTCGATCCGGAACGATGAAGAAGGGAGATGTGCTTACCGTGGCTCAAATTGCCGGCATAGCTGCAGCCAAGCGAACCTCGGAGTTGATTCCGCTATGCCATCCCCTGCCTCTTACTCATATAAATGTGGAAATTTCTGTTAATAAAGCCCTGCCTGGCGTTGATATTATGGCTGCTGTTAAAACCACAGGTAAAACCGGAGTCGAGATGGAGGCACTAACAGCGGTTGCTGTCGCTGCATTAACAATATACGACATGGCCAAATCAGCTGATCATACGATGAAACTCCAAAACATCCGGTTGCTGGAAAAACATGGTGGACAATCCGGGGATATTATTAGCAAGTAAGAAAAATCCATCATCCCCATATTAATGGTGTATGGAGAATTAAATGCAAAAGGTAAAAATATTCTTTTTCGCCAACCTTCGTGATTACATCGGGTCAAAATCGGTGGAAATCGAAATACCCCTTGGAATGACAGTTAGTGGGCTGATAGACCTGCTTGTATTGACATTCCCCAATCTTCATAAAGTAAGGGACTCTATGATGGTAGCCGTCAACCGGGAATATGCTGCCAATGAGCAAGTGATCCCTCAAGGAGGGGAAATAGCATTTTTCCCACCCGTTTCCGGAGGGTGTTTCTAAGGCATGGATCATCCAACGATCATTTCCCTTACTGATGCAGATTTCAACCTTGATTCTATCCTGCCCCAGATCACTCTTCCAACAACAGGGGCATCCGTACTATTTACTGGCATTGTTCGTGAGCAAACCCTGAATGAGAATGCACGCGAAACAGTTTATCTGCAATACGAAGCTTACCAGCCTATGGCTGAGACCAAAATGCGACAAATTGCAAATGAAATCCGCCAAAAATGGCCGACAATTGAAGGAATTGCCATCATACAGAGAACCGGGAAATTATTTCCCGGCACCCCCTCCACGTTGATCGCATGCACGGCGTCACACCGGAACACAGGAATTTTTGAAGCAGCACGCTACGGCATTGACCGTCTTAAAGAAATCGTTCCAGTATGGAAAAAGGAAACCGGGCCTCGAGGAGAAGAATGGGTCGAAGGGCGATACACTCCGAAGCCGGGGGAATAACNNGGGGAAGGTGACACTCCATTGGTTTGGGCAACCGTGTTCAATCGCGAAGTCGCATTTAAATGCGAATATTTTAACCCCAGCGGTTCATTCAAGGATCGAGGCTCATCAGTAATTGCCACCTGGCTCAAATCAAGAAATATACGGGAAGCAGTGGAAGACTCTTCAGGGAACGCAGGAGCCTCCTTNNGCCAGCCATGCATACCTCCCTTTCAATATTCCGGGGTACGCAACGATGGCGTTTGAAATATTTGAACAATTGAATGGAAAAATCCCTGGAGCGGTACTGGTGCCAGCTGGCCAGGGGGGATTATTACTTGGGCTATGGCGCGGATTCTGCGCATTGCGCATAGCCAATAACATAGTAGACATTAGACCAAAAATTATCGGGGTACAATCAAAAGCGTGTGCGCCATTATGGATCGAATATTCGGGAACTGAAGAAGATATTCCAGTGAGATCCACAATTGCGGAGGGNNGAGAGTCATGGATGCATATCTGCGGTTGAGGAGAATGATATTATTCCTGGAAGAAATTCCCTTGGAAAACTCGGATTTTATGTGGAACCGACCTCCGCAATCGTTTGGGCTGGATTAGAAATAATAATTCATCAATTACCAGATCCAGTGGTTGTAATTCTTACAGGCTCCGGGTTAAAACAAGAAACGAATCATATAAGGATAAATTAGATGCCAGACATCCAAAGTTTTGGAAACAAATTAATTAACAACCTTGAGAAGGTTATTATCGGGAAACGACATCCGATCGAATTGATCGTTGTCGGACTATTGTGCCAGGGACATGTGCTTATCGAAGACGTACCAGGAGTAGGTAAAACTGTGCTCGCACGCAGCCTGGCAAAGTCATTGGGGTGCTCATTCAACCGGTTGCAATTCACCCCTGATATGCTTCCCAGCGACGTGACCGGTGTCTCAATTTATAACCAGTCTAAACGTGTATTCGAGTTCCGCCCCGGTCCTGTTTTTTCGCAAATAGTTTTGGTGGATGAAATTAACCGAGCTACTCCTAAAACTCAGGCTGCTCTGCTTGAAGCAATGGAAGAGCGCCAGGTAACCGTGGATGGAAAAACCCACCCACTGCCCAGCCCATTCATGGTTTTGGCTACGCAGAATCCGATCGAATATGAAGGAACATTTCCCCTTCCTGAAGCTCAATTGGACAGGTTCCTGCTGCGGGTAAGGCTTGGATATCCTAGTTTGACAAATGAGATTGAAATTCTAAACCGTCAGCAGCTGCGCCATCCAATCGATTCCCTGCAACCGGTCATCAATGAGGATGAGTTAAAGGAGGCAATGGAAGAAATAAAGAAAATATTTGTTTCTGAACCCGTGAAACGTTACGCGGTGGAACTGACCACCCAAACCCGGCAGAATGCAGATATTTATTTGGGCGCAAGTCCACGCGGAAGCTTGGGGCTCTTTAGAACCAGCCAGGTTGCAGCCGCGCTCGCTGGAAGAGATTATGTATTACCGGATGATATTAAGCGAATGGCAATACCTGTCCTGGCGCACCGTGTAATAGTAGGTCCAGCTGCCCGCCTGCGGGAGTTAACTTCTGAGCATATTTTGCAGGAAATAGTTGAAAAAACTCCGGTCCCCGGTGGAGATTTCAAGGCCTCCAATCTTTTATGAAACCATCCGTCACACTGCGCTGGTGGCTCGCCGGAATTTTCTTTTTTGGCTTGGCAGGCTGGATTATTTCCGGCTTGCTGCTTTACGCGCGGCTTGTTTACTTAAGTTTTGCCTTGATTAGCGGGACTGCTATCCTGGCTTTTTTTTCCATGCGCGGCATCTCCCTGAACAGACAAGCACGTATATTACGGGCGAGTATGGGTGATGTGTTTGAAGAACATTTTGAGGTGCAAAATAAGGCATGGTATTCGTGCCTCTGGTTGGAAATTCTTAATCGATCCAATTTACCGATGGCAGGCGGTTCCCGATTATTGACCGGTATCGGGGCTCATCAACGACGTTTTTATACCGCAAGAACATTGCTTCACCAGCGGGGGGCTTTCGTCCTTGGTCCCACCAGCATGTCCTCAGGCGA
>DBFP01000015.1:3953-4811 GCA_002294405.1 Anaerolineales bacterium UBA877
GGAAGATGGCTGGTGGCTCCGCCGTCCAAACTTGGCATTGCCTTGCGATACGTTTGAGTATGGGATAAGTGCTGCCGCGTCACTCGCAAGTTATTTCCTGCTCGAACGTCGGGCGGTTGGGTTAGCATGCGCTTCAGGAAAATCAACCATCATTTCAGCTGAACGCGGTGAACGCCAGGTCAATAAGATCATGGAGACTCTCGCATTTCTAAAGGCTGATGGGAAAATGCCATTACTGGGGCTTATCTCGATGCGAGCCAAACTCCTGCCAATTGGGACTGGCGTAATAATAATCACTCCTTCGGCGAGCCCTGAATTGATGCTGGCGGCTGAAGATCTACAGCGCCGCAACCTGCTCCCGATAGTGATCCTGATTAAAGCAAATACCTTTGGTGGAAAAGTTGAAAGCGAATCCATCATCTCCGGTTTGCTTGGGCGCAATGTTCCAGTCTGCCCCCTCGGATTTGGCGATGATTTATCGATTCAATTGGCACTTCCAGTGGTATATTTCCAACGCCCATATTTGCCAAAGTCCTATTTTGGCACCCAGGTGTAATTGGAATGCCTACGATAATATTATTTCCAAAAACCTATTTTATTCATCGGTATTAAATTTGACGCGCAAATAGGATTTTATAAAAAGGAAACCATTATGAAACATTTTCTCGATATTTCTGATCATTCCACTGAAGAAATACAAGATCTACTTGATCTTGCAGTCCATTTGAAAGAAGAACATTTTTCCACCGGCAACCCACCTTTGTTCAAAGGGAAAGTTTTGGGGATGATTTTTCAAAAACCCAGTCTGCGAACGCGCGTATCGTTTGACATGGCGATGCGCCATATGGGTGGGGATGC
>DBFP01000050.1 GCA_002294405.1 Anaerolineales bacterium UBA877
ATGAAAATAGCAGTTGCGAGTGACCACGCAGGTTATTCACTAAAGCAATCGGTAATTGATGTAGTGCGTGCAATGGGTCACGACAGCCTGGATTTGGGGACGAACAGCTTGGAGCCAGTGGATTACCCCGACTATACTGAAAAACTNNCAGGGGGTTGAACACGATGACATGAATGTTTTGTGCATTGGAACCCGAATCATTGGACCCGAATTAGCCAAGGAAATCGTCGCAGCATTCCTAAATGCCAACTATACAGGCAATGAGCCGGGTCAGGAGCGTCATGCCCGGCGAGTGGAAAAAATCAAAATAATGGAAGAAAAAAGATAGATATTATCGTATAATAAAGGTCTCACATTTATGGGACCCTGTTGTGATCTGCAGGACATACAATATGAAATCACGAATGCAAGAACTGCTTACGCTTGGACAATCCCTATGGTTTGACAACATACAACGTCGATTACTAATCAAATCTCCTGAAGCGGATAATTCCGAATTGGCTGCAATGATCGACCGGGGGGATATTCGAGGGGTAACATCCAACCCATCCATCTTTAACAATGCAATCGCCAAGACAACGGATTACGATTCTGCCCTGATCCCGTTGGCCTGGTCCGGTTTGAATGCCGAGCAGATCTTCTGGCAGCTTGCACTGGAAGACATCCGTGGGGCATGCGATTTGTTCTCCAATTTATACAATCAAACAAGCAGGGGTGATGGTTATGTTTCCCTAGAAGTCAGTCCATTCCTGGCTCATGATACCCAGGGGACGCTTGAACTGGCAAGACAGCTTTGGAAGCAGGTATCCCGTCCGAACTTGATGATCAAAATTCCAGCCACGCAAGAAGGATTGCCTGCCATTCGGGATGCCATTGCTGAAGGTATCAACATTAATGTGACCCTCATTTTTTCCATCGAGCGCTATCGTGCTGTCACGGATTCCTTCCTGGCTGGGCTTGAAGCCCGGATTAAAACCGGCCTGCCCGTAGACCAAATAGCCTCGGTGGCTTCCTTCTTCGTATCCCGGATGGATACGAAGGTGGATGGTCTCTTGCCCCAAGATTCCATTTTGCGAGGCAAGAGTGCCATCGCGTATACAAAACTCGCCTATCAAGAATTCCTCAAAGTATTTAGCAGCGAAAGGTTTATCAAGTGTCAAAAAGCAGGGGGTCACCTACAACGTCCGCTTTGGGCATCAACCAGCACAAAGAATCCGTCATACCCGGATACAATTTACATAAACAGTCTTATCGGACCGGATACGGTTGACACTGTCCCCCCACAAACGCTCGAGGCGTTTCGCGATCACGGTGTCGTAAACCCCACCCTTTTGGATAATATTGAAGATGCACGCAAAGTTATCACGGACCTTGAGGAACTTGGGATCTCCATGGACCAAGTAACACAGGAACTGGAATTCGAGGGTGTAAAAACGTTCTCAGAAGCATTCAGCGCCATGCTGAAAACGATAGAAGAACGCCGAACCACCGCTGTACGTTCCCTTGGACCCCTGGCAGACAAGGTGAAGGAACGTGTTTCAAACCTGATCGAAACTGATACCCCCAGCCGACTGTGGGCTCACGACCCAACTCTTTGGACAGCTGATCCAAGCGGGCAGGAAGAAGTGCGCAAACGCATGGGGTGGCTTGACCTGCCGATCAGTTCCCAACATGCAGTGAAGGAAATCAATGATTTTGTTTTCCAGGTTGGTAAAGATGGATTTTCCAATGTCTTGCTGCTTGGGATGGGAGGTTCGTCACTCGCCCCGGAAGTTTATTCCCTTCTCTTCCCCTCGGGTAGAAAAAGCGGGATGGTTTTTTCCATACTCGATTCCATTGACCCCGCCCAGGTCCTTGCTGCCGATCATGCTAATCCACCTGAAAAGACTCTATACATCGTCTCATCAAAGTCCGGTGGGACAGCTGAGATCAGCGCCATGTTTAACTATTTCTGGGACCGCAATGGGAAAAATGGGAGCCATTTTGTGGCTATCACAGATCCCGGGACATCCCTGGAAGAATTGGCAAAGGCAAACAGCTTTCGTAAGATCTTCCACGCAGATTCGACTGTTGGCGGGCGGTATTCAGCGTTGACTCATTTCGGGCTTGTCCCCGCAGCGCTGATGGGTATCGGCGTTGAGAGATTGCTGGGTCATGCGAATGGAATGATGCGCCAGTGCGAAAAGGATTTGATCGGAACGCGCAACCCCGGGTTGGTACTGGGAGCTATACTCGGTCAAGCAGCCAAGGAAGGTCGCGATAAATTAACCTTCCTCGCTGATAAATCTGTTGCACCGGTAGGCGCCTGGTTGGAGCAGTTGATTGCCGAATCGAGCGGTAAACTGGGCAAGGGAATCATCCCGGTCGTTGGGGAAAAAGTTAATGGATCTGAAGGTTACTCCTCAGACCGGTTATTTATATACCTGCGTCGGGAGGGGGAACTGGATGAAACCATAAAGGCACTGCTCGATGAGGGGCAGCCGACCCTGGTTTTTAACATGACTGATGAATATGACCTTGGAGAAGAAATTTATCGCTGGGAATTTTCCACCGCTGTTGCCTGCTCCGTGCTGGGAGTGAATGCATTTGACCAGCCAGACGTTCAGGACGCCAAGGAGCGCACGAAAACTAAAATTACTGCGTATAACCAAACAAAAAATCTGAACCAAGGAGTATCGCTTTGGGAAAGGGATGGAATCGCAGCATTCTCATCCATGCACTTCAATGGGATGAACTTGGAAAAAACAATAAAGGGCTTCCTGGATGCAGCCGGGAAAGGGGATTATGTGGCGATCAATGCATTTTTACCCCGGAACCCTGAAATGGCAGCAATCCTTGCTGATCTGCGGTCTGTCATTCAATTTAAGACCAGATGTGCCACCACCCTTGGTTTTGGACCGCGTTTCCTGCATTCCACCGGGCAACTTCATAAAGGGGGACCCGCCAACGGATTATTCCTGCAGATCACTGCTGATTCCCAAGTGGATCTGGAAATCACCGGGCAGGGGATGAGTTTTGGGACATTGGAACGTGCTCAAGCTCTGGGAGATTATGAAGCGCTGGCAGCGCGTGGGCGCAGGATTTTAAGACTGAACTTCCCCTCGATATATTCGGTAAATCAATTGGCAATAGCCTTGCGCCAAAGCTCGTAATAAAAATTATTCAGTTCATTATGTGTGATCAGAGTTGGGGTCTGGCATTCACTATTTGGCTGAACGGATTATCGTCCTGAATTTTATCAACTAACCTGTCACCAAATATATAAGGTCTGCAAGAATCATTCAATCGATTTTATCCACGGGCTTCCCAGGTTTATTAAACCGGTCGGTCCTTCAGACTATTTTTTCGTTGGATATTAATTAGTTTATCAAATGCTTTCAAGACCGTTGGAATACAAGCCAATCGACCAATTAATACTCCTAAAATATTAGTGAAAATGCGGGGTGAATTTGGCAAATTAATGTATTTCCCGAAATCCACAGCATGACCATCGATCTGGAAGGATGTTTTTCCTGTTTTAAGTATCTCTGATTGGCTTGCTAAAAATGTTTGCAGGTCATTCCACTCACCTTCCGACAGCCATGAAGGGATGTCTGAGGTGGATTTCAAATTGCATAGTTTTGCCAGATCTTTTTGGATGGATTTATGCTCCTTGGACAAATCATTCAGCCGGGTTCCAAAATACACCACGTCCGGATCGATATTGACCAAAGGCTGGAGCCACAAACGGTTGAAGGAAGTCCGTATCCCGTTCCGCAGACCTGGTGTCGTATAGTTCATCAACAGATTGTCTTCCAGGGGGGAGGCGAAATTTCCGGAAACATCCGGACCGATACGCAGCCCATCACATAATCCGATGGAGGGTAAAATCGGCGCGCCACAAGCAAGCAAGTATGCCGATCCAAGAGCTTGGCGAATGGTTTTCAATCCGTGGGTATAGGCGGATTCACGGGGCAGGTCCACAAAACGTTTTCCGGGCAGGGCACCGGCATAAAGAAAATCGAGTTTGACATACTCATAGCCCCAAGAACGGACTTTATGCATCAAATTGACCAACCAATCCAGGACTGCCGGGTTTGTGGTATCGAGGGCGAAAAGAGGTTCACCCCAATTGAACCCTGCGCGGACGAGCCTGTTATTTTCATCGTGGAGCAGCCAATCTCGGTGTTGACGATAAATTTCAGAGGAGGGGACGATGAGCAACGGTGCCAACCAAAGCCCGGCTTTGCGCCCGGAATCAATTATCCGTGCAGCCAAATTTTTCATACCCGAAGGGAATTTGGTATTCGGCTCCCAATTGCCTATTCCCACCTGCCATCCATCGTCCACCTGAAAAACATCAAACGGCATACACTGCGGACTGTCTATCTGACCTACATCCTCGAGAATTTTTTGGAGCCAGGACTCGTTGATCTCTACGTACAGGCTGTACCATGAACACCAGATACGCGGGACGGACCTGGTGCGGGCATGCCCGAGGCGGACACCAAGAAATTCAGCATACCTGCTCATGAATTTGCTTTCGTCTCCGGAGGCCAGGAACCAATCTCCCTCCCCTTTTTCGTAAAAGCCAGTAAGGGATTTACCATCCAGTAACACATGACTTTCCAGACCTAATGCACCAAGAAAAAACTTGCGTCCGTCTGCAAATTCCACCGCCCCATACCAGGACCCATTTGGCCTGGATTCCCGAGCATAGAGCGGATCGGTTTGCATAGGATGCAGGATATTTGGGCGCATTGGGAGGATGGGACGATCCAATTTCACCCAGGACGTGAGTGACCAAGACTGCCATCCTGCGTATAGATACCTCATAGGAATCTCCGGTAATGAAACCGTTAATGCAGGAGATTTGACCAGCAAACCATCCTCCAACGGCTGGATAGCATTAACATTAAGCTGCAGGTCGAGACCATCAAGTTGAACATGCATCTTGTTATCCTTGCGGGAGAAGTATCATGATATTATAATTCAACGAATCTTGAAGTCCATTAGCGTAGATGGGAACGAGTAGACCTCGCACTGCTGAAAGCGAACCCGGGAAAGGTGTGAGCCGGGGCGGCTGAAAAGGTTGAAAATCATCCCGGAGCTGAAATCTGAAAGCCTTGTGCAAGTAAGAAAACCGGTTGCCAACCGTTATCTTGGCAGGGTATTTACCAGTGGTCGTACCCGGGAGGGCCTGTTTTTGCAGGAAGCAGAGTGGTACCGCGCGAGTTTTATAACTCTCGTCTCTGTAGTGGGACGAGAGTTCTCTTTTTTGGGACTCAACATTGTTTTTCGAGGTGCATATGTTCAAACCAGTATCTTCCAAGCTCGATGTGGCCGCCCTGGAGGAAGGCGTATTAAAATTCTGGAAAGCAAAAAGAATCTTCCAAAAAACCACTGAGCAACGCAAGGGCGCGCCGGAATATGTTTTTTATGAAGGACCCCCAACCGCCAACGGTAAACCATATGTCCATCATGTGGAGGCGCGGGCGTTCAAGGATGTTTTCCCGCGTTATAAGATCATGAAGGGGTTTCATGTTTCCCGGCGCGGGGGCTGGGACACGCACGGTCTTCCGGTGGAGATCGCCATCGAGAAGAAACTCGGTTTCACCAATAAGCAGCAAATCGAAGAATTTGGCATCGAGAAGTTCAACGAACTTTGCAAGAAATCGGTCTTCGATTACATCCAGGAATGGGAGAAATTGACCGATAGAATTGCATTTTGGGTGGATATGAGCGATGCGTATGTCACCTACACCAATGATTACATTGAATCGGTGTGGTGGATCTTAAAGACCTTCTGGGAGCGCGATCTGCTCTTCAAGGGATACAAGATCGTTCCATACTGCCCTCGCTGCGGCACACCACTTTCTGACCATGAAGTCGCCCAAGGCTACGCCGACGCCACTGACCCGTCAGTTTTTGTGCGCCTCCCGCTGGTGGAAAAACCAGACACATCGCTATTGGTCTGGACGACCACTCCCTGGACGCTGCCTGCCAATGTCGCGGTTGCAGCCGGGCCCGATGTGGAATATGTTACCTTGGAACGCACCCTCCCCGAGGGAGGCAAGGAGCGTTTGATCCTGGCTGAAGCCCTTTTGGAGAAGGTCTTCAGAGACGAGAAGGTCAAGGTTGTAGAGCGCTATAAAGGAAAAAAACTTAAAGGTGCGAAATATCACCCCCTTTTCACATTCATGCCCCTAGAGAAACCGGCACATTACGTGGTACTGGGAGATTTCGTCACTACCGAGGATGGCACCGGGCTGGTACACATAGCTCCTGCCTTCGGTGCGGACGATTTGGAAGTATCAAAAAAATATGACCTCCCCTTGCTGATGACCGTTGGCCCGGATGGAGNNACCGGTTGGTGGAACTTAACCGGCAAATCAATTGGGTTCCCGAGCATATCAAGGAAGGCCGCTTTGGCAACTGGCTGAGCAATAACATAGACTGGTCCCTCAGCCGGGAGAGATACTGGGGCACTCCACTTCCTGTCTGGGAATGCGCAGATTGCAAGGATCGGGAATGCATTGGCTCAGTGAAGGAACTATCTGATAAAGCGGGGCGCGATCTTTCGTCGCTGGACCTGCATCGGCCGCATGTTGACAATGTCACCTGGGCATGCACGAAATGCGGTGGAAAAATGACGCGCGTCCCCGACTTGATCGATGTGTGGTTCGACTCGGGGTCCATGCCAATGGCACAGTGGCACTACCCTTTCGAGAATAAGGATAAATTCGCCAGCCAATTCCCCGCTGACTATATATGCGAAGCAGTGGATCAAACTCGCGGTTGGTTCTACACTTTACACGCCATCAGCACACTCCTTTTTGACAAGCCGAGTTTCAAGAACGTAATTTGTCTGGGTCATGTGGTCGACGAAAATGGACAGAAAATGTCCAAGAGCAAGGGCAATTTTATTGAACCCTGGGATGTGCTGAATGAATCCGGAGCCGATGCATTTCGATGGTACTTCTATACATCGGCACCTCCCAATGCAGAACGACGATTTACACCTGCCATGGTAATGGACGTGGTAAAGAATTTTACGCTGACCCTGTGGAATGTATATGCCTTTTTCATCACCTATGCCAACCTGGATAAACCTGATTTGAACCGGAAAGTCAATACGACCAATGAACTGGACAAATGGCTGCTTTCATCGCTAAACTCACTTGTCCGCGATGTGACGAAAGCATACGAGACATATGACGTCCCCGGGGCAACACGCCCCATCGAAACATTTGTTGAGACCCTGTCCACCTGGTATTTACGTCGTTCCCGCAGACGATTCTGGAAATCCGAATCCGATTCAGATAAACAGGCAGCCTATTCCACTCTATATACAACCCTGGTCGCTTTGTCGAAACTGCTGGCCCCTGCCATCCCTTTCCTGGCTGATGAAATGTATCGAAACCTGGTTTGTTCCATTGACCCAAAGGCTCCTGAATCCGTCCACCTTGCAAAGTGGCCCAATGCGGATGAATCAAAAATAGACGAAACGCTCAACCGCGAGATGGCTCTTGTAATGAAGTTGGTATCGTTGGGTCACAATGCCCGCCAGAAAGCCAACCGCAAGGTTCGACAACCGCTATCAGAGGCGGCTTTCGCCCTGGCACACCTGGAAGACAATCATGCAGTTGAGACATATGCCGATCTGATCATGGATGAATTAAATGTCAAGAAAATCCGACTTCTGGATAAGAGCGCTGAGGTGGTTTCATTCACGGTCAAACCTCTCCCCAAGCAGTTGGGACAAAAATATGGGAATAAATTCCCCGCCCTGTCGCAAGCCATTACAGCATTGGCCCCCGGTGTTATTGCTCCGGAAATTCTTTCCGGGATGCCATTGAAAATTACATTGGAAGACCAGGAGTACATCATCCTTCCCGATGAAGTGGAGGTACGAGCCCAGGCAAGGGAGGGTTTTGCTGTTGCCAACGAGGGTGCATACTTGGCGGCATTGATCACCGAGCTGACCCCTGACCTAGTGCGAGAAGGTTTGGCGCGTGAATTTGTCCGTAGGGTGCAGGATCTGCGCAAAACTGCAGACCTGGATGTGGCTGACCGCATTCGCGTTTATGTAACAGCATCTCCCGGATTAAAAGAAGCAATTGAAGCCAATCGGGAGTATGTAACTGCTGAGACCCTGACTGTGGAACTAAACTTTGCCGAACCGGGTGCAGCATTATCTTCAATGACTGATGAGTTCGATGGAGAAAAGATCCATGTGGGACTGATAAAAACGTAGAAGAAATCCAGATTCTTGAACCAATATCATCAAAACTGGCGGGCATCACCTCCGCCAGTTTATATATTAAAATATTATCCTTCAGATAATCCAAGTGTTTTTATGCCAGCTTATATCTTTGAGATGAATTTATTTATCATGGTGGAACCCAAGTTCAAGCATAACAGGATCGCCACGCATAATAAAATATCTATCAACGGAGTTATCTGAAATGCTCCCAATTCTATTGGAGGGGAAATATTGCCTGTTGATTCTAAAAAAAATCGTTATAAAAAAGGATGATGCCATGAAGAAAAGCTTCAAATTCGTTTCGTGGTAAAATCCTCCAGGCGACTTACAAGCGTGTCAGGTATTCATGCAGCCAACTTCAGTCTACGATTCAGCCCAGCTAATCCCCCATGCTCTCCAGGAACTCAAGGAAGCGGTGCGTTACCGCCACCTGCTGTTTCAATTGGTGCGGCGTGATATTCTCTCCCGTTATAAGCGTTCGTTGCTGGGAGTGGCATGGACCATGCTCAGCCCACTCGGGATGATGCTTGTACTTAGTTTCGTTTTTTCCAACATATTTGGAACCACCCGGGCATTCCCAGCTTATTTATTGTGCAGCCTGACAGCCTGGAATTTCTTTGCCCAAGGAACATTGGGTACCATGACCAGCCTGATCTGGGGAGGAGGGTTGCTGAAGCGCATTTATATCCCGCGCGCCTCCTTTGGCCTTTCAGCCATAGGTTCGGGGATAATAAATCTCCTGCTCGCCTTCATCCCCCTCCTAATTGTCATGTTGTTTACGGGAACACCGATTCGAATATCTATTGTGTTTGTGCCCATTTCTTTATTGCTCCTGGCATGTTTTACTCTTGGCCTGGGATTGGCGATCTCCACCCTGGCGGTTTATTTTCCAGATGTGGCTGAAATGTATCAGATCATCCTACTTGCCTGGATGTACTTGACCCCCGTAATTTATCCGGAAACGATCATTCCTCAGAAATACCAGTCGATTCTTCACCTTAACCCAATGTATTACCTGATCAAGTTGTGGCGTCTGCCCGTGTATGATGGTCGCTGGCCGTTTTGGAGCGAAATCTGGCCGGCTGCATTAATTGCGGTGGTGATGCTGCTGGTGGGATGGTTTTTCTTTACTTCAAAATCCGATGAGTTTGCCTACCGTGTCTGAAACCATCACTACGCAGGTTGAAGCACAGGCTCCTCTGCTTGAAAATGTAATACATCTTGAGGATGTATCGGTGCGTTACCGGGTACCCAGTGAGCGCATCGGCACATTTAAAGAATATATGATCCGCCGCCTGAAACGCCAAGTTCAAATGAGGATCTTTTGGGCGATAAAGGATATAAATGTAGATGTATTTCGTGGCGAAATTTTTGGTATCGTGGGGGATAATGGAGCAGGAAAAAGCACGCTTCTGAAGGTTGTTGCCAGGGTATTACGTCCGACGAAAGGCAGAGTCGTCGTTTCTGGGAAAGTGGCTCCATTGCTAGAGCTGGGTGCCGGCTTTCACCCCGAACTGACCGGAAAAGAAAATGTCTTTCTTAATGGGGCGTTGCTTGGCTTCAGCCACCGCGAGATGCAGGAAAAATACAACCAAATCGTGGATTTTTCTGAATTGGGGGAATTTATCAACGCTCCCATCAGAACCTATTCCACGGGCATGATCGCAAGATTGGGTTTCGCGGTTGCCACCGCAAGGGATACTGAGGTGCTTATCGTAGATGAGATCCTGGGGGTGGGAGACGAAACCTTCCAAAAAAAATGCGAGGCGCGCATCAATGAGTATCGCCAGCGTGGCACGTCGATATTGCTGGTTTCTCATTCCATGACCACAATTGAGAAGATGTGCCAGCGGGCAGCATGGCTGGATCATGGTTTATTAAAATCGATCGGGAAACCGAGTGAAGTTATACGAGCTTATCGCGAAAAGGATCATTCCTAGGCATGGAATTTGTGAAAACCAAAATTCCGGAGGTGATCATTCTTCGCCCGAAAGTATTGGGTGACGACCGTGGTTTTTTTATGGAAACTTACCGGGAAAACGATTTTGAAGCCGCTGGAATCAAGGGAGCATTTGTTCAGGACAATCATTCCGGTTCCCGGCAAGGCATATTGCGCGGTTTGCATTACCAAGTCAGGCAACCACAGGGAAAATTGTTGCGAGCAATTAGCGGCGAGGTTTTTGATGCCGCTGTCGACCTGCGNNGCTCCTGAATGGGAACGCACCCTGCTATGGAATGATCCAACCCTAGCCATTGAATGGCCTCTGCTCAATGGACGTCTTCCGATTCTATCGGATAAAGATGCCCAGGGTAAGTCTTTATCTGAAGCAGAGTTGTTTGAATAGGAGAAACGCGATGAAGCGTTTACTGGTTACGGGGGGGGCAGGATTCATCGGTTCGAATTTTATCCGTTATGTGTTGCGCACCCAGCCAAAGATTTTAATTATTAACCTAGATCTTTTGACCTATTCAGGTAGCCTGGAAAACCTGAAAGAATTGCCTTTCGCGGATAAGCACGAATTTATCAAAGGTGACATTTGCGATCAAGCATTCGTAGAGGAACTTATTCGACACAAACAAATCGATACCGTTGTTCATTTTGCGGCCGAGTCACACGTGGACCGTTCCATTTTAGACCCGCGGTCCTTTGTCCAAACCAATATCTTTGGCACATTTTCCCTGTTGGAAGCAGCTCGTAAAACCTGGTTGGAGGAGAAGGGGAAGGAAATAAAAAAATTTCGGTTTCATCATATTTCCACGGATGAAGTTTTTGGATCATTACCTGTGGGTGCCCCCGCCTTTACAGAGAAGACTCCTTACTCGCCCAATTCGCCTTATGCAGCCTCAAAAGCGGGGAGCGATCACCTGGTGCGGGCCTATTCACAGACCTATGGATTGCCAATAACCATAACCAATTGCTCAAATAATTACGGACCGTACCAATTCCCGGAAAAACTAATCCCATTGATGATCATCAATGCCCAGGAGGGGGAACCCTTGCCAATTTACGGGGATGGAAAACAGATACGCGATTGGTTGTATGTCGAGGACCATTGTCAGGCCATCTGGAGCGTAGTTCAAGATGGGCAGGTCGGTAAAAGTTACAATGTTGGAGGGAATAACCAGCATACCAACCTGGAGGTCGTGAATTCCATATGTGATATTCTTGACCAGATGAATCCTTCGTCACCCTATCGACCTCACGCCGGTTTATTAAAGTTCATCCCCGATCGCCCGGGTCATGACCGCCGTTATGCCATGAATATCGACGAAATAACCAAGGCGTTGGGATGGACTCCGAAACACAACCTCCAGGAAGGTCTCTTCAAAACCATTCGCTGGTACCTGGAGCACCGGGGTTGGGTTGCAGCGATTCGCAAACAAATAGAATACCAGGCATGGCTCGATAAAAATTACACCGAACGCGTGGAGAACAAAAAATGAAAGGGATAATCCTGTCTGGAGGCAAAGGAACACGTCTACACCCGATCACTCTAGCAGCCAGCAAACAACTGCTGCCGGTGTATGACAAACCAATGATCTATTATCCGCTTTCGATGTTAATGCTGGCAGGCATCCGTGAGATTTTGGTGATCAGCACAAACGAGGATTTGCCGCTATTCAAACGCTTGTTGAGCAAGGGCAAGCAGTGGGGATTGGAATTCGAATTTGCTGAACAAGCCGAA
Source organism: Anaerolineales bacterium UBA877 (assembly GCA_002294405.1). The sequence continues at coordinate 11,932 of DBFP01000050.1, forward strand.
CCGCGCGGGCTTGCAGATGCGTTCATAATCGGAGAAAAGTTCGTTGATAACAATCCGGTGTGCCTGATCCTGGGGGATAATATCTTCTTTGGACAGGGTCTTCAGGGTCAGTTAATGAAGTCCGCCCAATTGAAGGAAGGAGGAATAATATTTGCATACCCGGTACGGGAACCCCAACATTATGGCGTGGTTGAATTTGGCGACGATGGGCATGTCATCAGCCTGGAAGAGAAACCCTCCAAACCGCGCTCAAACTTTGCCGTCCCCGGGTTGTACTTTTATGACCAACATGCCGTATCCATTGCCAAGGCGCTCAAACCTTCAACCCGGGGTGAAATAGAGATCACAGATTTAAACAAAGAATACCTTGAGAGGGGGATGCTGCAGGTCCAGCAACTGGGACGCGGCGTTGCCTGGCTGGATGCGGGGACTCACGAATCGCTGCTACAGGCTGCCAATTTCATCCAGGCGGTTCAGGAGCGGCAGGGGATCATGATCTCATGCCCGGAAGAGATCGCCTTTCGAAAGGGATATATTTCCAGGGATGAGTTATCTAGATTAGCCCGCTCGTTTGCGAACAACAGATATGGAGAGTATCTTAATCGGTTAACCGAATCCGCAGCGTGAATGAAGATTTTATTGTTGGGCAAAAACGGTCAGCTTGGCTGGGAGCTCCAGCGCACACTGCAACCACTTGGATGTGTGGTTTCGCTTGATTATCCGGAATTCAATATGGCGGATGCCTCCAGCATTCGTAAGATTATGCGCGAGCACAAGCCACAGGTGATCTTTAATACGGCTGCATATACTGCGGTTGACGATGCGGAAAACGAGACTGATCTTGCGCAGGCGATCAATGGCAGCGGGCCAGGTGTGCTGGCTGAGGAAGCACGTCAAATGGATGCCGCCCTGGTGCACTATTCGACAGATTATGTTTTCGATGGTTCAAAAGGTGCTCCCTATTTGGAGACAGACATGCCCCACCCGCTCAATACGTATGGAGACAGCAAGCTGGCAGGGGAGCGGGCCGTCCAATCTGTTGGTGGTGTATTTCTTATCCTTCGTACCGCCTGGATTTACAGTTTGCGGTGCGAAAGTTTTGTTTCCAAAGTGTTGGGATGGGCGCAGAAGAATGAGACTCTACGGGTAGTGGATGATCAGATTAGCAACCCCACCTGGGCACGCGCCTTGGCAGAGGCATCTGCCCTGATACTCGCCCGTGCTGGGGCGGATTTTCATCCATGGCTGGATGAACGAAAGGGGTTGTATCACCTGGCGGGAGGCGGGTATGCAAGCCGGTTTGATTGGGCCAAAGAGATTTTGAGGCTTGATCCGGATGCCCGTGAACAGGTGACGAAACAGGTTATACCTGCAGTTACGGTAGAATTTCCCACCGCGGCGAAACGACCGCTATTTTCAGCCCTGGATTGCACGAAATTTAAGCAAGCATTTGATATTTCGCTGCCAGCGTGGGAGCGCTCTCTGGCTATGGCGATGCAAAATGAACAGGTCAGTCTTTTATAACCATGAATCGGTTAATTGTTAAAATATTCACCAACGATGGTGTCACATTTCGTGTTATAAAACTTACATAGATATTGCATTATCATGCGTGCCAGCGTGGATTGTTACGCTGATCCAACCAACCGGGTAATGCTGGTGGAATTGGCGCACCGTTACGGTATGCCAATATTTGGGTTGACCGGCTGCAGCGATTCCAAGGTGCCGGACCACCAAGCCGCGGCAGAAGCTGCCCTTTCCATCATGCTGGAAACCCTTGCTGGGGCTCAAATGGCACATGATGTGGGCTACCTGGACAGCGGCATGACCAACTCGATCGAGCAGGTGGTCATCTGCGATGAGCTGATCGCGTATACCAAGCATTTCATGAAAGAACTCGAGGTCAGTGATGAAACTCTGGCGCTGGATGTGATAGACAAGATTGGGCCGGATGGTAATTTCATGGCAACTTCGCATACGCAACATCATTATCGTGACGATTGGTACCCCCAGCTATTCGAGCGGCGAAATTTCGATGCCTGGGAAAAAGCAGGCTCGAAGACCATGCGCCAACGGGCAAATGAAAAAGCACATAAAATCCTTGAACAGCATAGACCGGAAGCGCTTCCAGTCCCTGTGCAGTAGAATTTAAATCGGATCGTGGCACGTGCATATTCAAAATGAGATGGATTTCCCCGAAAAATCCTTACCAAACCAAACAAAAACTGCTACTGATTCTTCATGACATTTATATGCAGCATACTTTTTTCCTACCACCGG
>DBFP01000011.1 GCA_002294405.1 Anaerolineales bacterium UBA877
ATGCGGCTCAACCTGCCAGCGGGTGTGGATATCGAGATTAAAATCTAATCCTGTGATTATGTCTTCCGGTCAATAAGCATGTTATTGCCAACCGGATGGACTTAATAGACAGCGCAAGAACGGTTTTGTTCGTTGGCCCCATAATCCTGTGTGCCGCGGCAAGCCGATTGACTGTGCTGTGACCGAGATGATGCAGCCAAGCCCGGCTGACAGTCTCGAAAAAATATTTGAAGGAGAAAACCGAGCATGTTAAAAGGGCTGATTGGAAAGAAAATCGGCATGACCCAGATTTTCGATGAGACTGGTGCTGCTTTACCAGTGACATTGATCGAAGCTGGGCCTTGCTATGTTACGCAGGTACGCCTTCCAGAAAAGGAAGGCTACGCAGCGGTGCAACTCGGATTCCAGGAGGCGAAACCCAAACGCCTGACTTCAGGAGAATTGGGTCATCTCAAGAAAAACGAATTGCCGCCCCTGCGTTTTTTACGCGAATTTCGCACCAAGGATACCGAATTTAAGATCGGCGACAAGCTCACTGTAGAAGTATTCGTTATCGGAGAACGGGTGGATGTTGTTGGAACCAGCAAAGGCAAAGGTTTTGCAGGGGTGGTAAAACGCTACCATTTTGCAGGAGGTCCCAAGACTCACGGTGGCTCGGATCGTTTACGCGCACCAGGTTCCAATTCTTCAACCACGACTCCCGGACGGGTTTATAAGGGTTCCCGGCGCGCAGGGCACATGGGTCATGAGCGCGTGACTGCCCAGGGATTAAAAGTGGTACTAGTGGATACGGAGCGCAATCTGCTCGGCGTCACGGGTGCCATCCCCGGATCCAAGGGCGGACTTGTCGTTGTTCAAGAAGCGCGGAAGCAATAGCGCGGATGATGGGAGCATAGGTATTATGAAGGCAGACGTCCTCAACATGAAAGGCGAAAAGGTCAAAACGGTAGATCTTCCCGCCGAGATCTTTGAAGCTCCGGTAAATGTAGATTTAATGCACCAGGCTTACATTCAACAAATGGCAAATGCCCGCCTGGGTACTCATAAAACAAAAACCCGCAGCGAAGTTTCTGGAGGTGGCAAAAAGCCCTGGAAACAAAAAGGGACCGGACGCGCACGACAGGGATCCACACGTGCTCCACAATGGGTGCATGGAGGCAAAATCCATACCCCCCGTCCGCGAAAATATACCCAGCATATGCCTGTAAAGATGCGGCGCGCAGCCCTGCGTTCAGCATTGTCAACCAAGGCTGCTGAGGCCGGCCTGGTGGTGGTGGATGAATTGTCTCTTCCCGAACCAAAAACCCGCCTGATGGCCCAGGCACTTAACGTTCTGGTTGGCGATGCGACTGTATTGATCCTGTTCGCTGAGAAGGATGCCAGCTACGATTTGATAGCCCGCTCAACCAACAATCTCCCGGATGCAAGGTTGCTGATGGCAAATTACCTGAATATTCGCGACCTGCTCAGCTTCGAAAAACTCGTCCTGCCACTCAAGGCATTGGACGTTCTCAAGTCTTTTCTGGTGTAGGAGAGCAGCATGATCACGATATATGAAGTACTTCACCGCCCTCTTGTCACAGAGAAGTCGAACTATCAGACAGGAAAACTTCATCAGTACAGTTTCGAAGTTGCACCCACTGCAACCAGGACACTGGTGAAGGACGCGGTTGAAACGCTTTTCGATGTAAAAGTAACACGGGTAAATATATTAAATACGGCTGGCAAGCGCAGCCGTCGACGCAACCGCCGACTGATGATAAGGGATGCCGGCTTCAAAAAAGCAATTGTTACCCTCGCCGAGGGAAGCACCCTCGAGTTTCTTGAAGGGGTGAAGTAATGGCTGTAAAAAAGTATAAACCCACCACTCCAGGTCAGCGGGGGATGACCGGATACCTGTTTGAAGAGATCACAAAATCAACTCCTGAGCGCAGCTTGATCATTCATCCGCGAGGTCACGGAGGACGGGATAGTACGGGTAAAATCTCCGTCCGGCATCGCGGTGGTGGGAATCGCCGATACATTAGAATTTTGGATTTTAAACGGGACAAGCAAAACATACCTGCCAAGGTTGCAGCCATTGAATATGATCCCAACCGGACATCACGCCTGGCTCTATTAAACTATGCCGATGGCGAAAAACGGTATATTGTTGCTCCACTTGGGATCAAGGTGGGTGACACCCTCCTTTCCGGGACCCAGGCAGAAATCCGCCCAGGCAACTGTCTCCCGCTTGCGAACATCCCTGTGGGGACCCTGGTTCATAACATCGAACTTAAGCCAGGAAAGGGTGGTCAACTTGTGCGCACCGCTGGAGGTTCAGCCCAAGTGCTGGCCAAGGAAGGTGAATATGCCCAGATACGCCTACCTTCCGGAGAAGTGCGTCTGGTAAGCCAGGTATGTTATGCCACGATCGGCCAGGTGGGCAACCTGGATCATAACAACATCAAGCTGGGAAAGGCGGGACGAAAACGCCATATGGGCATTCGCCCGACAGTGCGTGGTACAGCCATGTCGCCGCGCGATCATCCCCATGGCGGCGGTGAAGGTCGTCAACCGACTGGTATGCCTGGCCCAAAAACCCCGTGGGGCAGGCCTGCGCGTGGTTTTAAGACCCGCCGAAACAAGTCGACGGATAAATACATCGTGCGCCACCGGAGCAAATCCAGCCGCTAAGGCGCTGAGCATAAGCGAGGAAAGCGAAAATGTCTCGTTCATTAAAAAAAGGGCCATACATTGCCCCAAAACTGTTGAAGAAAATTGAAGCCATGAACCAGAAAGGCGAAAAGAAAGTCATCCGCACATGGAGCCGCGCCAGCGTGATTTTCCCCCAGATGGTGGGACATACCATCGCGATCCATGATGGACGCCGGCATGTTCCCATCTATGTCACCGAGAACATGGTTGGCCATCGCTTGGGCGAATTCGCTCCAACGCGGCTTTTCCGCGGACACATGGCGGCTGAGAAGGCAACCAAGACAGTTTAGGAGTATTGAGATGACTCATGATATACACGCACAATTACGGTTCCTGGCCATTTCAGCCCAGAAAGTGCGCCTGGTGGTAGACCTGGTGCGCGGGAAGAATGCAGTCCAAGCCATGGAAATTCTTCGCTACGCGCCTCAAAACGCGGCGCAGCCGGTTGGAAAATTACTGGCTTCGGCAGTTGCCAATGCCGAGGAAAATTTCGGTGTCAGCCGGGATGATTTGTTCGTGGCAAAAATCTTTGCAGACGAGGCACCCACCCGAAAATGGCGCCGCTTTGGGGCTCGCGGCCGGTTCAAGCCAGTCCTGCGTAGAACGTCGCATGTGACAGTGGTACTGCGTGAACGAGAAACTGCTTAGTTGATTTTATAGAAAGAACGAAGGAGATCTTATGGGTCGCAAAGTTCATCCGATCGGATTTCGGCTCAATGTCACCCAGGATTGGCGTGGCCGGTGGTTTGCAGAAGGTGCTCAATACAGGGAGCAATTGACGCAGGATTTTGCCATCCGTGACATGCTGTACAAAGAATCAGGACGGGCAGGCGTCTCCCGGATCGATGTTGAACGATATCCCGGAAAGTTGAAGGTGGCGATCTACACTGCCAAACCCGGCATCTTAATCGGCCGGAAAGGGGAGGGCATCAAGAAGGTTCGTGTGGCCCTTGAGGGATTGACTGGAAAGAAAGTGGATTTGGATATCAAGGAAATCAAGGCTCCTGATTGTGATGCTTACCTGGTGGCCCATAATATTGGAGATCAACTGGAGCGGCGGATCAGTTATCGGCGAGCGATGAAGCGAGCCATCCAGCAAGCAATGCGACAGGGAGCCCAGGGAATCAAGATAGAGGTGGGAGGCAGATTGGCCGGTGCAGAAATGGCCCGCACCGTATGGCTGCGGGATGGCCGGGTTCCGCTGCAGACATTACGCGCAGATATTGATTTTGCCCGTGCAGAGGCAGCCACTACTTATGGACGCATCGGTATCAAGGTCTGGGTCTATCATGGTGAAATGAAGACTGAATTGGAAGAAAAGGTCGAAACCACCGAGGGTGTCTACGTCAGTGAGTAGACGCGGCACATAATTTAATGAGGTTGAACCTATGTTAATGCCCAAGCGTGTGAAATACCGCAAGCAAATGCGCGGCCGAATGAAGGGGAAAGAATCCCGCGGTGTGGAGATTTCGTTCGGAGATTATGGATTATTGGCCATGGAACCAGGGTGGGTGACAGCCCGGCAAATTGAGGCTGCCCGCCGTACCCTTGTTCATGCGATGAAACGTCGCGGAAAGGTATGGATCCGCATATTCCCAGACAAACCATACACGCAAAAACCCCCAGAGACCCGCATGGGTAAAGGCAAAGGTAATGTTGAATACTGGGTTGCCGTGGTTAAACCGGGTCGGGTCATGTTCGAAATTGGCGGCTTGGATGAGGATTCAGCACGTGAGGCGTTGGGTTTGGCCAGGCATAAATTTGCCATTAAAACCAAGATCATTGCACGCAGTGATGTTGCGGCTGGAGAATAAGCATGAAGACCGAAGAGATTCGCAAAATGTCGGTGGAAGAAATGCAGACCAAACTGTCGGATATTCGCGAAGAATTGATGAAACTTCACTTCCAGCAGGTCACCGGTCAATTAACCAATACCAGCCGAATTCGCCTGCTACGTCATGACATCGCCCGAATGGAAACGATATTTAATGAATTAAGCAGGACGACCGTACAGGAAGGTGAAGCATGAATGACCGTCGTCGAATAACAGGTGTTGTTACCAGCAATAAAATGATAAAAACCGTGGTGGTTGAGATTGGACGTACATTCCGACACCCTCTCTACCGCAAGGTTGTTCATATAAGCAAGAGAGTCAAGGCGCATGATGAATTGGGTTGCCAAATCGGAGACCAGGTTCAGATCGTGGAAAGCAGACCAATGTCCCGTGACAAGCGCTGGGTGGTCGAATCGATCATCAAACATGAAATCCGCGAGGCAGATACCCTGGTGGAGACACAGCCATGATTCAACACGAGTCCCGCTTGAAAATAGCAGATAATACCGGAGCCCGTGAAATCCTGGTAATCCACGTGATGGGTGGGTCAACCCGGAGATACGGGGCGATTGGTGACATCGTGGTCGGTGCGGTCCAATCGGCGACCCCTCAAGGGTCAATAAAAAAATCCGAGATCGTAAAGGCGGTGATTGTTCGTTGTCGCAAGGAATGGCGCCGGGAAGATGGTTCCTATATCCGCTTTGATGATAACGCAGCTGTCATCCTGGATGTGGATGGTCAGAATCCAAAAGGGAGCCGCATCTTTGGTCCGGTGGCACGTGAACTGCGTGAAAAAGGCTTTATGAAGATTGTTTCCCTGGCCCCGGAAGTGCTCTAGGCCGGTTTAGGAGTGCATGATGAGAGTCAAAATCCATAAGGGTGATACCGTTGAAATTATCAGCGGAAAAATCGAAGAGCAGGGCAAACGCGGAGAAGTAATCAAGGTTTTACCTGATGAGCACCGGGTTGTGGTCCAGGGCGTGAACGTCCACACCAAGCACCAGCGCCAGGTTCAAACCCAGGGACGCACAATTAACCCTGGACGAATCAAATTTGAAGCCCCGCTTGACATCTCGAACGTGATGCTCGTCTGCCCGAAATGCAGCGAAACCACGCGCATAGGTATTCAGCGAGATGATGATGGCTCACACCGTGTCTGCAAGAAGTGCCGGTCATTGATTGATTAACCGCTCGTGGAGCAATAATTTATGAATCAAATGCTAGATAAATACCAGAAGGAAGTAGTATCCGCACTACGCAAATCTTTCCAGTATAAAAACTCCATGGAAGTACCGCGTATTGAAAAGGTGGTGGTCAATATTGGCCTGGGCGGTGAAGCCATGGATAACCCTAAAATGCTTGAAGCAGCCATGGGTGACATGACCATGATCACAGGACAAAAACCCATCATGACCAAGGCACGCAAGAGCATTGCCAATTTTAAATTGCGCGAGGGTCGTGTAATCGGCACCAAGGTAACTTTACGAGGTGCCAAAATGTGGGCTTTCCTGGACCGGTTGATCAACACTGCGCTGCCGCGCGTGCGCGACTTTCGGGGTGTTTCGCCGGAGGCCTTCGATGGTCGCGGCAACTATACACTGGGTCTGCGTGACCAATTGATTTTCCCCGAAATCGAATACGATAAGATAGATAAATTAAGAGGCATGGAGGTCACGATCGTGACCACGGCCAAATCTGATGATCATGCACGGCTGATGCTGCAACTGCTGGGCATGCCGTTCAAGAAGGAAGCGTAACTATGGCAAGCACTTGCATGAAATATCGTGAAATCCGCCGGAAATATCCCAACCGGATCCGTCATCGCTGCTCCCGCTGCGGACGCCCGCGAGGTTATATACGTCGATTTGGTCTATGCCGGATTTGTTTCCGTGAATATGCGCTGGAAGGGAAAATCCCCGGCGTCATGAAGTCATCATGGTAGCCGGGTGGAGGTAAGAAATGAGCATGACTGATCCAATTGCTGATATGTTGACACGCATCCGGAATGCTGTGATGAGTGGTCAAGTCTTGACAGCGATGCCTCTTTCCAAGGTCAAAGTGGAAATTGCCAAGATCTTGAAAGAAGAAGGCTACCTGGAGAATTTTGAGGTCGCGGATGGCGAACGCCCAAGCCAGAAGGTCCTGCGCTTGAAGATCAAATATATCGGTGAACGCCGTGAACGCAAACCAGTTCTTACAGGGTTGGAACGAGTAAGCCGCCCTGGTCGCCGTGTTTATACCAAAAAACAGGAAATCCCCTGGGTTCTTTCCGGTATTGGTGTAGCCATCCTGTCCACCCCCAAGGGTATTATGACTGGTCAGCGAGCCCGCCAGCTGGGTGTGGGCGGTGAGATCCTCTGCAAGATCTGGTAAAAGAGGAGGTACAAAGTGTCTCGAGTTGGAAGAATGCCCGTGGTTATCCCGGCTGGAGTAAAAGTCGACGTCAAAGGTTTGGATGTAACCGTTAAAGGCCCCAAGGGCGAATTAAAACGCACATTCTCGCCGTTGATCGGCATTGTCATGGAAAATGGCCAGGTTGTCATCACCCGCAACACTGATCAACCTGCCGAGCGCGCCATGCACGGGACTACCCGTGCAGTGCTGGCGAACATGATCCATGGCGTAAGTGCTGGGTTTGAACGTGTTTTGGAAATTGAAGGTGTTGGTTACCGCGCCGAGATGAATGACAAAACCCTGGTTCTAAATATGGGTTATTCACACCCCGTTGCGATGGAACCGCCAGCAGGAATTTCCTTTGATGTGGATCAGAAAGCGCGGCTGGTTTATGTGCGCGGTTTTGATAAAGAACTGGTCGGTCAAACGGCTGCCAATGTCCGCAACGTCCGTCCCCCAGAACCCTACCATGGCAAGGGACTTCATTATCTGGGTGAAAAGATCAGACGCAAGGCTGGCAAGGCAGGAAAGGCGGTCAAGTAACATATGGCTGAAAAATCGCGTTCTGAGGCCCGTATCCGTCGGCACGAACGGGTGCGCAAGAATTTACAAGGCACTGCGCAGCGCCCGCGGTTGAGCGTTTTCCGCAGTCTGTCAGAAATATACGCACAAGTGATCGATGATCACATTGGAAATACTCTTGCTTCGGCTTCGACCATTGATGAAGAATTACGCGGCAAAATGAAGGGACTTAAGAAATCCGACCAGGCGAAATTGGTTGGGAATGCAGTCGCGAAACGTGCCATCAGCAAGGGTGTAAAGGCGGTTGTCTTCGACCGCGGCGGTTTCAAATATAGCGGTCGGGTCAAGGCCCTGGCCGAAGGCGCCCGTGAAGGCGGCCTGGAATTCTAAGGCTCGATTGGAGAAGGTTATATGTTGAATTACCAGGTAAGAGAAGCTGAGCAGCAGGCAGAATCATTGGATGAGCGCGTGATCGAAATCGCGCGAGTGGCAAAAGTGGTTAAAGGCGGACGCCGGTTCCAATTCCGGGTTACCTTGATCATGGGTGATAATCATGGCAAGGTTGGAATGGGTGTTGGAAAAGCCAATGCTGTCCCGGATGCAATGCGTAAAGCCACAGATCGAGCCCGCAAGGATATGCACCCAATCTTTTTATCGGGTACTACCATTCCGCACGAGACGACCGGAAAAGTTGGCGGTGCGATCATCCTGCTCAAGCCGGCATCCCCAGGAACAGGGGTGATTGCCGGTGGAGGTGTTCGTGCGGTTCTTGAAGCCGTGGGCATTCGGGATATCCTCACCAAATCCCTTGGTTCATCCAATGTGCTAAATATTGTCCAGGCAACTCTCCAGGCACTGGAAGATTTGAAATCACCAAAGGAAGAGGCAACCAGGCGTGGAAAATCTGTTGAAGACCTGCTGCCGTTCTGGGAGAGGAGAAAAAAGAATGGGTAAAAACACGGGAGGCAAAACCATCAAGGTTACCTTGGTGCGCAGCCCGATAGGTTTCCCGGTACCTCAAAAAGCGACATTGCAGGCCCTGGGTCTGCGCCGGCTCAACCAAACCGTGGAACACCAAGATACTGCCGCGATACGGGGTATGTTGACGAAAGTGGTCCATTTAATTCGTATCGAAGAATAGGAAAGAAGATGAAACTGAACGATCTTCGACCCAATCCTGGGTCCAAAAAGAACCGTAAACGTGTCGGGCGTGGCATTTCAGCCGGCCAGGGAAAGACTGCTGGACGCGGTACAAAGGGCCAAAATTCACGTGCAGGAGCAGGCGGACATTTATACCGCCAGGGAGGCAACCTGCCTTTCTTTCGCCGTCTGCCATTCGTACGTGGAAAAGGTTTCTCCCCGCTAGCCAAAGTTGAATTTAACGAAGTCAATCTCGACCAGTTATCCTCCTTCAAAGCGGATTCGGAAATCACACCTGAAACACTCGACCAGGCGCGTCTGATTCGCAAACCCCTCAATCCAGTTGCCCTCATGGGACGCGGCGAATTGAAGATCGCCCTTAAAGTCCGGGTCAACCGGGTGACCAAGAGCGCCAAAGCAAAAATAGAGGCCGCCGGCGGTACGGTGGAATTGATTGGATAACACGTAATCGAGGAACCCCCCCTATGAAAAACCCATTTTCGGGCGTGCGATATTTATGGAAGTCACAGGATATCCGTCGTAAATTGATCGTGACCCTGATCATCCTGGTTATTTACAGGTTGGCTGCGAATGTCCCGGTTCCTGGAATAAACGGTGCTGCGCTCAAGTCGTTGATGGGCAACTTGAATACCACCGGATCATTTTTCGCTTTCCTGGACTTGCTCTCCGGGGGCACGGTCTCGCACTTCTCGTTGTTATCCATGGGGGTCTACCCGTATATTACAGCGCAGATCATCTTGCAACTTCTTACCCCGATCTTTCCGGCACTCCAGAGGAAAATGGAAGAAGATCCACGCGAGGCTCGCAAGTGGCAGGAAAAATGGACTTATTACCTGGCAGTACCCATGGCGGCACTCTCCGCGCTTGGTCAAATAAATATTTTCAATTCCTATTCCGCCCAAAGTAATGGAGGGGCGATTGTTCCATTCGGATTTACATCCGCTCTGTGGCTTCCCTCGCTGACAGTATTGATCACAATGATTGGCGGCACAATGTTTGCCATCTGGCTGGGAGAGTTGATCTCGGAATACGGTATTCGTGGTCAGGGGCTATCCCTGATTATATTTGCAGGTATCGTTGCCCGGATTCCCTCCCAATTTGGCACGCTCCTGGCGGATAAGCAGCATGGTTTGATCCTGGTAGTATCGATGATCATCGTCATGGTGGCGGTCATTTATGCGATCGTTTATGTTCAACAAGGCCGCCGAAATGTCCCGGTGATGTATCCGGGACGACGGGTTGGCAACAGGATGTCCATGCCTGTCAAGGGGACGCTGCCGTTGATGGTCAACCTGGCTGGGATGATCCCGCTCATCTTCGCCAGCGCCATTCTCCAGTTCCCGGCTATCTTTTCCAGCTATTTCCTCAATTCCAAAACCACCTGGGTGGCGAATTTGGCCTCCAGTACGCAACATACATTCAGCCCCAATTCATGGGTTTATCAATTGCTATATTTCCTGTTCGTGGTTGTTTTTACATTTTTCTACACGGATGTAATGTTCTCCCAGCAGAATTATGGAGAAAATTTGAAGAAAGTTGGGGCTCAGATTCCAGGTGTTAATCGTGGTGCTCCCACTCAAAAGTATCTGACCAAAGTCCAACGACGAATCACCCTGCCAGGCGCCATGTTCTTGGGTCTGGTTGCGGTATTGGGATACCTGATCAACCTGGTGATGAGAGCTTTTAATATTGGAGCAACAACGTCGTCCACATCAATCTTCCTGGTTTCTTCGGCGGGATTACTCATCGTGGTGGGTGTCGTTCGCGATACATTCATGAATATTGATGCTGAATTAAAACTTCACGGGTATGATGACGCCCAACTGGTGAAATAGACCCTGGTATGCCCACCTATATTGTGCTTCTCGGTCCTCCCGGTGTAGGTAAAGGCACCCAGGCGAACATCATATCCGAAACAATGTGTTTACCTCACATTTCGTCAGGAGATCTATTCCGGGAGAATATAAAAAATAATACGGACCTTGGGAAACTTGCCCAGTCTTTTATCAATGTTGGAGAACTGGTACCTGATGACGTTACCATCCGCATGATTCGTGAGCGGTTGTCACAACCGGATTGTAAAAACGGTGCACTTTTGGATGGTTTCCCTCGGACAATCGTACAGGCCGAATCATTGCAGAAGCTATTGGCTGAGTTTAATGGCAAAGTTAACTTTGTACCATATATCAAGGCAACGGAGAAAACTCTGGTTGAACGCCTAAGTGGACGATGGACGTGCAAAGCGCAGGGACACATTTTCCACGAAAAGCATAACCCGCCCAAACACCCCGGCGTTTGTGATATGGATGGGTCGGAACTTTTTCAACGTGAAGATGATAAGGTTGAAACGGTGAAACGACGCATCCAGGTGTATTTTACCCAGACCGCCCCGCTGATCACTTATTTCCAAGAGCGCGGGCTGTTGTCTGAAATCGATGGAACACAACCCATCGAAGAAGTTACCGCCGATATAATGGTTGTGATCAAGAAACCAAAATGATTTGGGATCGCGACATTAGCATTAAAAATGCATCTGAAATCGCATTAATGCGAGAAGCCGGACGTGTCAACCATGAAGCATTGTTGGCAGTTCGAGAACTTTTACAACCTGGTGTCACCACTGCAGACCTCAACGCGGCTGCTGAGGAAATTCTGCACAAGCACGGGGCATTCTCACCCTTCTTGAATTATGGTCACCCCCCATTTCCGGCATCAATTTGCGTCAGTATCAACGAGCAGTTGGTTCACGGGATACCGGGTAAACGAAAACTACAGGAAGGCGATATTGTCTCTGTCGATTGCGGAACGGTCCTGGAAGGGTTCGTTGGGGATTCGGCTTTTACAGCCGGAGTTGGCGAGATATCCCCACAGGCTCGGACCCTAATCGAAGTCACCGAGCAGGCATTACTCGTGGGAATTGCCATGATGCGTGCCGGTAATACAACTGGAGACGTCTCTGCTGCAATCCAGCAATATGTGGAAGCCCAGGGGTTTAACGTGGTCCGGGAGTATACCGGACATGGGGTCGGTCGAAAAATGCATGAAGGACCCCAAGTGCCGAATTACGGCAACCCGGGAACGGGAGTTCCCTTAAGACCAGGGATGACCATCGCTCTCGAACCGATGGTGCTGGTAGGCACCAGCAGAACCCGGGTTTTACCCAATCAGTGGACAGTTGTTTCCGCTGACGGATCTCTGACAGCTCACCAGGAGCATTCTGTGGCCATCACCAAGGGCGACCCTCTCATTCTTACCGGCCCTTAATTCGATGACGTACATAAAACTAGACGGATCCGCATAGAACAAGTATAATTAAATGTTTGGTTGCAGTACAATAAAGCAAGGAGAAAGCACTCATGAAAGTTAGCCCTTCCGTTCGCAAGCGCTGTGCGAAGTGTAAAATAATCAAGCGTAAAGGCGTGTTGTTTATCATTTGCGAAAACCCGAAACATAAGCAGCGACAAGGATAGGATAGAGATATGGCGAGAATTGAAGGTGTAGACCTGCCGCGCAATAAGCGTGTCGAAGTTGGCTTGAATTACCTCTTTGGCATCGGTCCCACGCGTTCACGCGAGATTCTTAAGGCGACCAAAATATCTCCGGATACGCGCGTGAAAGATTTGACCGAATCTGAAGTTGCGGCAATGCGTGAATTCATAAATAAAAATTATAAAGTCGAAGGCGACCTGCGCCGACAGGAGCAGTTGAACATCAAGCGCCTGGTAGAAATCGGCTGTTACCGTGGTTTGCGTCATCGCCGCAACCTGCCTGTTCATGGGCAACGAACGCGCACGAATTCCCGCACCCGAAAAGGCATTAAAAAGACGGTGGCAGGACGTGGACGCCGCAAGGGCGGTAAGAAGTAATCCGAAAACAGGACCCAGAGAGGAAATATGGCTCAGACAGTACGTTCAGCGCGCCGCTCCAGCGGTGGTAAAAAGGGAAAGCGCATCCTGTCATCTGGACAGGTGCATGTATTTGCTTCATTCAACAACACGATCGTGACTGTGACCGATCCTGATGGCAACACCCTGTGCTGGGGTAGTGCCGGTTCGGTGGGTTTTAAAGGATCACGCAAGAGTACACCTTTTGCAGCCCGCCTTGCCGCAGAGCAGGCCATCAAGGCAGCCCAGGCGATGGGGATCCAGGAAGTGGATGTAATCGTCACTGGTCCGGGTCCCGGACGCGAGAATGCAATTCGCGCTGTCCAGGCGATGGGTTTGAAGGTCAAATCAATCGCAGATATAACTCCGGTGCCGCATAATGGTTGCCGGCCACCGAAGAAACGTCGCGTCTAGGTTTAAGGAAAGAGGATAGAAAGTATGGCCAAAAACACAGGACCGGCATGCAAACTTTGCCGGCGGGAAGCTGAAAAATTGTTCCTCAAGGGAGAGCGCTGTTTTACTCCCAAGTGCGCGTTTGAACGCCGCAGTTTTGTCCCCGGTCAGCATGGACCAACGGGCAGCCGAGGCAGCCGAGGGGGACGCGGCGGTACCGGGAGAGAATCAGATTACGCCAAACAACTGCGCGCCAAGCAGAAGGCGCGGCGCATATATGGTGTCTATGAACGACAGTTCCGTCGATATTATGGTCATGCACTGCGAGCACGGGGCGTAACAGGCTTAATGCTGCTGCAAATCCTGGAATCCCGCCTGGATAATATTGTCTACCGGCTTGGTTTTGCTTCAAGCCGCGCCCAGGCTCGTTTGCTGACCACTCACGGTCATTTCGTCGTGAATGACCGCCGGACGGATGTCCCGTCGATGACGCTGGGCGTTGGGGATGTGCTTTCAGTGCGTAAAGGTTCGATGGATGCCACTTATTTCAAAGAACTGGGTTCGCTGGCTGAGACACGGAATGCTCCGGTTTGGTTAAGTCGTGATATTAAGACGCTTTCAGGAACTGTTGTGCGTATGCCTGAGCGACCCGAGATTGACGGCAACCTGAACGAACAGTTGATCGTTGAGTATTACTCGCGCTAAAAAAAGTCAGCTGAATTAGACGCGGCGTACCGTTTTGTACGCCGATGTGAGGGTAGCGTGCCTATTACAAACATGGTTATGCCGAAAATCGAGCGGGAAGCAGAGGCTCGGAACTATGGCAAATTTGTCATCAGTCCGTTGGAACATGGCTACGGCGTGACATTGGGGAATGCCCTGAGGAGGGTTTTGCTGTCTTCACTTGAAGGTGCAGCAGTCACATCAGTGCGAATCCTGGATGTGCTGCACGAGTTCAGCGACATTCCGGGCGTGCGCGAAGATGTTCTGCAGGTCATGCTGCAAGTAAAGCAACTGCGGCTGATGATGGAAGGCGTGGATACCATACGCATGCACCTTGAAGTACGGGGGGAAGGCGTGGTGACTGCGGCTGATATTATCACCCCGCCGGAGATCACGATTATCAACCCTGACCTATATCTCTTTACCGCCGATAGTTCCAAGACCCGCCTGGATATCGAGTTCACCGTGGAACGCGGCCGCGGGTATGCCCCCTCAAACGAACGCGGACGGATGCCCATAGGCGAATTGCCCGTGGATGCCATTTTTAGTCCCGTCAAGAGAATCAACTGGGAAGTCCAATCCGCGCGGGTTGGTCAAAGCACCAATTATGATAAGCTAATTCTTGAGATATGGACGGATGGCGCAATTGCACCTGAAAGCGCCCTGAGCACATCTGCCAAGATCTTGATCGAACACCTTCGCTACATGGCAGGAATTAGTGAAGAGACGCTGGCCATTGCCATGGAAAAAGAAGTGTCTGGTTCCCGGCTGACCAGCGAAGTAGCCGAAACCCCGGTCGAATCCCTGGACTTGTCAGTGCGAGTCTTTAATTCGCTAAAACGAACTGGAATCATCACGGTCGGAGATGTGCTTGAACTGCTTGAAAAAGGCGATCAAGCAGTAATGTCCATCCGAAATTTCGGTGAAAAGAGTCTCGATGAACTGCGTACCAAGATGCGCGAGAAGGGTTATTTGAAAGACGAACCCAAGAAAGAGCTGGAGTAATTCAACAATGCGACACCAAGTAGCAGGATTTAAACTCAATCGTACCAAGGGCGCACGCATTGCATTGCGCCGGAACCTTATCAAGCAATTTTTTGCCATCGAACGCATTCGCACCACTACCGCAAAGGCAGCTGCAATTCGCGGCGAGGCAGAAAAATTGATCACCATTGCCCGCAATGTAAAGGATGCAAGTGATGGTGAAAAAATTGCTGCCCGACGCCTGGTTGTCACCAAACTCGGTGGAGACAGTAATGAGGTCGTCAAGAAACTGTTTGATGAAATCGCTCCCCGGTTCGCTGACCGTCACGGCGGGTATACCCGCATGCTTAAACTCGGCCCCCGGTATGGAGACAAGGCTGAGATGGCTATGCTTGAACTGGTCGAAGAATAAAAAGGCAGTAGATAAGCAAGCAATCAGGGACGTTCCCTGAAAGCTGGTCAGAATCTCACGTGGCATGGCTCGTTACAAAATTATCCTGGCTTACGATGGTACACATTTCCTGGGAAGCCAGCGGCAGGCAACCTCCCGTACGGTTCAGGGTGAACTTGAAAAAGCCCTGAGCAGGCTCGGTTGGGAAGGAAAAACAGTCTATTTGGCAGGGCGGACAGATACAGGAACTCATGCCAGTGGACAGGTTGCGGCATTTGATCTTGATTGGCATCACAGTGCGAATCAACTTCAAAAAGCCTTGAACACCCTCCTTCCATGCGATATTGCTGCCAGGAAGATCGAAGTGGTGCCGGAGGGCTTCCACCCCCGGTTTGATGCAAGATTACGCCACTACCAATATCGATTGTATATTGCCGAGGTGAGGGATCCACTGCGAGAACGCTACGCATGGCGCGTCTGGCCTGACGTATTGGATCTGACTCCACTGGCCGCCATTTGGACTGGTACGCATGATTTTGTTGCCTTCGGAACTCCGTTGCGTACCCAGGGCAGCACCTTGCGAACGGTGCTGTTTGCAAAGTGGCAGAACCAGGGCGATGAGTGGACCTTTGACATTATAGCCAACGCTTTTCTTTATCGCATGGTTCGCCGGTTGGTTTATGTCCAGGTGGCTGTCGGACAGGGAAGACTATCAGCGGGAACGCTGGTTCATGCTCTTGGTACCAGATCTGGTTCATCCCGGAAAGTCGATAAACCGGACCAGCCCAGAATCCCGGCGAACCTGGCGCCAGCTTCAGGTCTGACACTTGTGGAAGTTTTTTATGATAATTTTATTAAATAGTCTGAGTATATGGAGATTCAAAAGTGTATAAATCTTATTATCCCAAGGCTGCTGAGATCGACCGCCAATGGTTGATGGTGGACGCCAAAGGTGAAACGCTGGGTCGCCTGGCGACCAAAATTGCCGCACTATTGTTGGGCAAACACAAACCAAGTTTTACCCCCGGAGTCGAATTGGGTGATTTCGTGGTGGTGATCAATGCCCAGCAGGTTACAGTGACTGGCACAAGAATTCATACGAAATTGGATGAGAAGGTGTATCACCATCATTCGGGATACCCCGGTGGATTGAAATCCATCACCTTGCGCGACCAATTGAAGTTGCATCCCGACCGGGTGATACGTGCTGCCGTCTGGGGTATGTTGCCTCATAATAAAATGGGCCGACACCTTATTACCCGACTGAAGGTTTATGCTGGGTCTGAGCATGCGCATATTGCTCAGAATCCCAGGCTGGTGGCATAAAGGAGCATAAATATGTCTGTACAATATTTTGAAGGGGTTGGACGTCGAAAGCAAAGCATTGCCCGTGTGCGGATCATGTCAGGATCAGGTCACTTTACTGTCAATGACAAGGAAGCTCCGGCTTTCTTCAATCGCCTGGGTGATCTGGAAGCCATTTTGGCACCCATGAAGGCTGCCGGGCAGGATTTGAAAACCTTTGATATCACCGTGGTGGTCAATGGCGGTGGTGTGACCGGTCAGACCGATTCTGTCCAGCTTGGTATTGCCCGAGCCCTGGTCAAAATGAATCCAGAAAATGTTTCTGTGATGCGTAAAGGGGGTTTCTTGACACGCGATGCACGAATAAAAGAACGCAAGAAGCCGGGTTTGAAACGAGCTCGCAAGGCTCCAACATACACCAAACGGTAAAACGCGAAACTAATTAAATTTTCAATACACGTAATGGGTGGGTTGCAGATAATAACTGCATTCATGCATTACGTTTTGTTTTTAAGGATTAACTGATCCTCTCAAATCAATGCTCGAGAAAGGACCTGCAGACCTGGAAGAGGAAATGACAGAACGACCATTGAACCAGCCAATTTCTCCAAATAATGGGCTGGTCAGGCACAGATCTCAAAAGACAACTTTTTGAATGAGATAAATTACGTGGTTAACAACGCAAGGTTATAATCATATTGACTCACAAAAGTAAATATCGTTTAGGCAAGGTACCAGTTGCTGGAGGAAAAAATGGCAGTGGATAAACCGGAAACCGTCATTCGCAATTTACTTGAACCGGTGGATGTGGAGGTTAATGGAAAAGACCCCTGGGACATCCAAGTGCACAACCCAAAATTTTATAGCCGGGTTTTGCAGAGTGCATCCCTTGGCTTGGGTGAAACCTACATGGATGGTTGGTGGGATTGCGAGGCGATCGATCAGTTGGTCTATCGCGTCCTCAAAGGGAACCTCGATTCGAAGGTTCAAGGCGATTGGAGACTGGCCCTGCAGGCAATCACTTCGCGGCTTTTCAATCTGCAAACCGCTTCTAGAGCATTGAGTGTGGGCAGGGAAGTATATGATCTGGGAAATGATCTATATAGTGCCTTCCTGGACAAACGCTTGAATTACACCTGCGGGTATTGGAAAAACAGTTCCAACCTGGATGACGCCCAGGAAAAGAAACTCGACTTGGTTTGCAGGAAAATCGGTCTCAAACCGGGGATGACCGTCCTTGAATTTGGTTGCGGTTGGGGAAGCTTTGCCAAATTCGCCGCCGAAAGATATGGGGTCCGTGTGACGGGGGTGACCATTTCCAGGGAGCAACTGACTTATGCCCAGCAAGTTTGCCAGGGTCTGCCCGTTGAGATTAAATTTCAAGATTACCGCGAGGCTCAAGGCAGGTATGATGCCATCATATCAATAGGAATGCTGGAGCATGTCGGATACAAGAATTACCGCACGTATATGCAGGTGGTGGATCGATGTTTAAAGGAAGATGGGGTTGCTTTAATTCATGTTATTGGGAGCAATCAGACATTAACCATGGGCGAGCCTTGGTCTCATAAATATATCTTCCCCAACGGCATGCTGCCATCAATTGCGCAACTTGGGGCGGCTTTCGAGCCCAATTTTGTAATGGAAGATTGGCACAATTTTGGCCCCCATTATGATAAGACCCTGATGGCTTGGCATGATAAATTTGAGCATGCCTGGCCAACCCTTGCGACCAAATATGGTGAACGTTTTCGCAGGATGTGGCGTTTTTACCTGCTAAATAGCGCTGGAGCTTTCCGGGCCAGGGCGCAGCAGTTATGGCAGATTGTTTTGACCCGCAAGGGAACTCCACAACCAGATTGCAGATTAAGCTAGGGGCAGATACTATTTCAACACCGAACTATTGCGGTAAGTAAACAATACGGCAAGATACAGGAATGAACCTTTCGAGTTCTGGCAAAATGTGATTTGCATGGACTGAGGATATTCATTTCCCGGCGTGGAAGGTTCATTGTGAGGAGATTTTATGCGTGGAATAACATTGCTGGGTCTGGGCCCGGGTGACCCAGCCAAGTTGACCCGGGAAGCTTGGGAAGTACTGTGTTCAGCAGACCAGGTATGGCTGCGCACCCGGCAGCACCCAACGGTTGCCGGTTTTCCAACCTCGCTCAAAATCCATTCATTCGACGATCTATATGAAAAAAGTGATTCATACGACGAAATATACGCTGAGATCGTGGAAAAGGTTGTTGAGCTGGGAAAACTGTCCCCGGGAGTGGTGTATGCAGTTCCAGGTGATCCCTTTGTGGCAGAAGCCACCTGCGTTGAAATTGCTCTACGTGCCAGACACCTTGAAATTCCCTTGAAAATTGTCAACGGAATATCTTTCCTGGAGCCGGTTTTTGCCGCACTTAATCTTGATCCATACCCACGCCTGGTATTAATGGATGCCATGGAATTAAGTCTGGAACATTTCCCCACTTTTCCTCCAGATATGCCTGTATTGGTGGCGCAAATATATTCCCAACTGATTGCCGCTGAAGTCAAGGTGACGCTGAATGCGGTCTTTCCCGATGATCATCCGGTGCGGCTGGTTCATGCGGCAGGGTCTGACCGGGCGATTATTGAAGATCTACAGCTATATGAAATAGACCGCTCCAAGCATATTGGTATAACTTCAGTTTTATTTGTTCCCCCTCTAGGAAGGGGAACATCATTCGAAGCCTTCCAGGAAATTGTGGCACATCTGCGCGCGCCTGATGGCTGCCCGTGGGACCGCGAGCAAACGCATGAGTCACTGCGCTCTCATCTGATGGGGGAAGCATATGAAACCCTTGCAGCGATGGATTCAGGTAACCCTGAAAAAATGGCTGAGGAATTGGGTGACCTGCTGCTGCAGATTGTTTTAAATGCTCAGATTGCCAGCGAAGAAGGCGAGTTCAATATGGCGGGCGTGGTTAAGGGAATATACGATAAGATAATCCGCCGCCATCCGCATGTCTTTGATGATTTGAAGCTGGATGGAGTGCAGGGAGTGTTAAGGAACTGGGAAAAGCTTAAGGCGGTCGAACGCAATGGCAGCGATGAACCGGAAAAAGGCTTGCTTGATGGAGTCCCATTGGCATTACCAGCACTCTCCCAGGCACAGGAGTATCAGGACCGGGTTGCCCGTGTTGGTTTTGATTGGAAGGAAGTAAATGGGGTCCTGGACAAGATCTCGGAAGAAATTAGGGAAGTCAGGGAAGTTTCAAATGACCAGGAATTGTCTGCTGAATTGGGGGATCTATTCTTCGCCCTGGTGAATCTCTCTCGTTGGAAAAAGGTGGATGCGGAGGCTGCATTGAGGGGAATGAATTTGCGTTTCAAAACACGCTTCAACCACATAGAGCAGGAGGCGAGGAAACGTAATAAGAATCTTTCGGACCTGTCCATGGATGAGATGGAAACATTGTGGCAGGAAGCCAAGCGAATGAAATAGTTATCGTGAAGACTTAAGCATTCCGACCTAAGAAAAGGGAGCTTTGGTTATGGATCCGATTGATTTGGTTTTTCAGCACTGCATGGAATAAGAAATTGGAAAACCATTCATACAAAACCATAATATATTGATCTCGTCATCCCAAAGAAAAACAATCGGCTGTTACAATTCAATTCCAAGTTTGCAGGCTCGTGCCTACGCAGAAATTAAAGGTCCCCACGAAATTTTAAGGTCGAAAAATCATCAAAACTCTTGTGATGGTTTGGCAATCATGTTAGAATACTGGAAAATATGCCCCATATATAGGGGTTTTATTTAACAAACCACCAAATATAGCGGCTACATTTGTTCTAAATTTCACGGAGTAATGGTAATGCGTTGCCCATACTGCCAAAATGACGACTCCAAGGTCATCGATACCACTCATGATAGTCATGGGGGTATTCGACGCCGGCGGGAATGTCTTAAATGCGGTCAAAGGTTCAGCAGTTACGAACGCCCGATTCTGGCAACCCCTTTGATAGTAAAACAGGATGGGACACGGGAGGAGTTTGACCGTGCAAAATTAGAACGCGGGATTCACATCGCTTGTGCCAAACGTCCGGTTTCAGCGGCGGATATAGAGCGTTTGTTGGGGCAGGTTGAAGGAGTTCTTCAACGCCAGGGAAAATCAGAGGTTTCATCACGACTGGTTGGAGACCTGGTCATCAAGGGATTGAAGGATCTGGATCATATTGCTTATATCCGGTATGCCATAGTATATTTGCGGCTGGACGATTTGCATGCTGTGCGTAAAGAAATTGACCGCCTTTTGTTAGAATCTTGATAGTCTGCATCCACCGATACATCCAGTTCCCTGGAAGAGTTGTCGGTGATTTTGTTTGTTATCTGACCATTTGGTAATTAGTGGTTTAGTTATTAATTTGCTTGAGGAGATCCCCAGGATGACCATGACGGGTACCAAATCGAAAAAAGCCACCATCGCCACGCCCCCGGTTCCGGTTGATCTACCGGGTGTGGAACTAACCGAAAATGCCCGCCAGGTGTTGATACGCCGCTTCGTTCGTCGGGGGGAGGATGGAAATCCCGGGGAGACCATCGAAGAGATGTTCTGGCGGGTCGCTTACCATGTGGCAAAAGCGGAGGAATTTTACAACGGTGACGTGGCGGCACGCGCGCGCGAGTTTTATGTTTTGTTAACTTCACGGAAATTTTTCCCCAATTCACCCACCTTTACCGGTGCGGGTACTCCTCTGGGACAGCTTGCCGCGTGCTTTGTCCTGCCAATCACTGATGATATGGGGCGTGATCCTGCGGGAATCTTCCAATCCTTGCGGGACGCGGCGCTCATCCAGCAGACTGGCGGGGGGAATGGTTTCTCATTTTCCCGTCTGCGACCCAAGGGATCACTCGTCAAATCATCCGCAGGTCAAGCCACGGGCCCGGTGGGATTCCTGAGGGTTTATGACCATGCATTTGGTGAAATTGCCCAGGGTGGAACGCGGCGCGGGGCCAATATGGGGGTCTTGCGCGTGGATCATCCTGATATCGAGGAGTTTATCACCTGCAAAACTGATGAAAACCAGATCACCAATTTTAATATTTCCGTTGGAATCACGGATGCCTTCATGCAGGCAGTAAAAGAGGATGCCGATTGGGACCTGGTTTTCCCGGATGTCTCTGCGCCTGGTTATCGTGGCTTTAGCGGCACACCAGAACAGGCGCGGTCGAAGGGCATCCCGCTGATCACTTATAGAACTGTACGTGCCGGCGAGCTTTTCGCAAAGATCGTCAACCAGGCCCACCATAATGGGGAACCCGGGCTATTGTTCCTGGATGCAGCCAATAAAAGCAATCCAGTCCCGCACCTGTACCCGCTTGAAGCGACAAATCCATGCGGGGAACAATGGCTTGGTCCATACGAGAATTGCTGTCTGGGGTCGATCAACCTGGTTGAACACTGCGGTCCGAATGCCCAGGTGGATTGGGATGGATTGGAGCGCAGCGTCGAAACCTCCACGCGGTTCCTGGATGATGTTGTGGATGCCAACGCCTATGTCCCTGCAGTTCCACAATTAAAGGAGGCTGCTTTCCGAGCCCGTCGCATAGGGTTGGGTGTAATGGGCTTGGCGGATTTAATGTACCATGTGGGTGTACGATACGGGTCACCAGATGGACAGGAGTTCGGAGCCCAGGTGATGGAATTCATCCGCTACCAGGCAATGCGTGCCAGCGTGACGCTGGCACGTGAACGGGGTGCATTTCCAGCTATCAAAGGAAGCATTTATGATTTTGAGGACATGCACTGGCAACCACCTCAACCATTGTCTCCCTATACCAGAAATTGGAATCGGCCGACCCTGGACTGGAATGGTATCCTGGAAGATATTCAGAAATACGGCATCCGCAATGCTGCCCAGACCACCGTGGCGCCAACCGGGACAATTGCCACGGTTGCGGGATGTGAAGGATATGGATGTGAACCGGTCTTTGCCCTGGCGTATGTACGCCACGTTAACGATAATGGAAAAGATCTTCAACTGACCTACGCGAGCCCGCGATTCGCTTCTGCGTTGGAAAAAGTAGGGATTGTTGGAGAAGCGCGACAGGAAATAATCGAGCGGGTGATGCAGCAAGGCACCTGCCAGGATATTCCCGAAATCCCTGAAATCCTGCGCAATGTATTTGTGGTGGCAGGGGACATTTCAGCGGAAGACCATGTATATATGCAGGCTGCCCTGCAGGCGTTTGTTGATAATTCCCTCTCAAAAACGATTAATTTTCCGGAAGGCGCCTCCCTTGAGGAAATTGCTGATGCCTACCAGCTGGCTTGGGAATTGGGCTGCAAAGGCATCACAGTTTATGTCACCGGATCGCGCGAAAAAGTGGTATTGGAAACAAAAGCCACCCTGCAAAAAAAACAAGCGCCAGCGGTCCCCACCGGGACTGTTGTATTACCGTTTGGTAAAAAGGGGGGTGGGAGTGGAAAACCTGTTTCGGAAACAGAGATCGCCACCCAACTCGCGGCATGGCATGAATCCAAGAAACCCAGACCTCGCCTGCTTCCTGGGAGTACATTCCGGGTCGAGACGCCGCTTGGAAAGGCATTTATTACCGTGAATGAGAACGGTGGTAAACAACCGTTCGAAGTTTTTATCAACACTGCCAAGGCAGGTTCAGAGACCGCCGCAGTTTCTGAGGCCATTGGGAGACTCGTGTCTTACGTTTTAAGGCTTGCTTCACCGATTTCCGCCCGCGAACGCCTGGCTGAAGTAGTGCGACAGCTCTCGGGTATAGGTGGAAGCCGCTCATTGGGGTTTGGTCCCAACCGGGTACGGTCGTTGCCTGACGGTGTGGGTCAAGTACTGGATGAGTATTTGGAAGGGAGAAAAACCCACCAGCTGACAGAATCTGAGGCGAAAGAAGATCCCGCTCCCGCAAACACCAGCGCTGACTTTCTCAAGGCTGAACCCATTGCACCTATCTTGAAAATGGGTGATCTTTGCCCGGAGTGCGGCGAAGCGACCATGGTGAATGAAGAAGGGTGCAGGAAGTGCTATACATGCGGGTACAGCGAATGTTAATCACCAAGGTTTAACATAATTAGGAGCAGAGATTGTTCTCTGCTCTCTTCATTAACTTGCAATAAGCGTATAATTCCAAGTTGCCGGTGCAGCCGGCAACTTTTTTGAATGAAGGGTGTAACTTGAGTAACAAGGAACAAACCGCAGGTAAAAAAATAAATCCACGGTTAAATGATACCTTCGCTGCCATGAAACACTACAACTATCGGCTGTGGTTTTATGGGCAAATGGTATCGATGATGGGCACGTGGATGCAAAGCACCGCCCAGGGATATTTGGTTTACCAACTTACAGGTTCTCCAGGTTACCTTGGCCTGGTGGGATTTGCCGGCGGACTTCCCGCATTACTATTTACCCTCTTCGGTGGCGTGATTGCTGATCGCATCTCCCGTCGAAATATGATGGTGATTACACAGAGCTCCATGCTTGTACTGGCATTCATCCTGGCAGGGTTGACTTTCACCCATGTAGTTCAACCCTGGCATATCATCGTCCTTGCGTTCTTGCTGGGGATCGCAAACGCCTTTGACGCTCCGGCCCGGGTCGCATTTGTGACAGAATTGGTCAGCCGCGAGGATATGACCAATGCCATTGCCCTCAATTCCACCATGTTCAATATTGCCACCGTGGTCGGACCATCAATCGCAGGCCTGACCTACGCTGCATTTGGCCCGGCATGGTGCTTCACAATTAATGGAGTTTCATTTGTCGCCGTGATCGTCGCTTTGCTGCTCATGCGCATCAAACCGATCATCAGACCGGTTCAACAAGCCTCTATTTATCTTGATCTAAAAGAAGGCTTGCGATATGTTTTTTCCCATAGTTTAATACTCAGCCTGATCGGTTCAATCGGCTTGGTAAGCATCTTCGGCATCGGTATGATGACCCTGCTGCCTGCATGGGCAAAAGACATTCTGCATGGAAATGTGACCACCAATGGTTGGCTGGTTTCGGCGCGCGGATTTGGGTCGTTGGTTAGTGCGTTAATGCTGGCTTACCTGGGAAACCGCAAATTTCGGGGAAAACTTTGGACAGTGGGAGCATTTATCATGCCCATCATGTTATTCGGCTTTGCCTGGATCCGCTGGTTGCCGCTTTCCCTGGCAGCCCTGGCCGGAGTTGGCTGGAGTTTCATGATGATCATGAATAACAGCAATGCATTGATGCAATCCAATATTCCTGACAATTTACGGGGCCGGGTGATGAGCGTATATACCCTGGTGTTCTTTGGATCCATGCCTTTGGGATCATTATTCGCCGGAGCATTAGCTCAAAAGCTCACGGAACCAATAACCGTAATAATCGGCGCTGTGGCCTTGATGGCGATGGCAATCGCTGCGTGGATTTTCCTGCCGATCATTCGCAAGCAGGAATAGATCCCCAGGATAAATTCAGACGCAAATATATCCTGGATATTTTGTTACCCACTAGAAACAAGCATAACAAATTTATAATTTTCCGAATGTCACCGCTTTGTATGTCCAACCACAAGCCACGACGGTTTCTTGTAGTGGTTTCTTGAGTTCATTTGTATTGAAGCGGTACTTGTAAACCTGTCCCGGAGATAATTCCTCCGTGAAGGCAATTGCCGTGCCAAATTCAACCGAGGTCATTTGTCCCTTGAATGAACTGACCGACAGTGACAGGCTCGGGACACCAGCACGCCATTCAACCATGTATTCATGATCCTGGGCGCGCACTTCGTGCTTCCCCGGATCAAGCTTAAGATAGATGCGGAAGATTTTTGTCAGATTGGCCTTGGCAAAGATCTCATACCATTGGGCGTCAACGATTTTCCATTCTGCGATCAGGTTAACATTTTCGGATCGACCATCCACGATGCGATAAGGAGCAGTCGGACGATTTAAGGCTGTAATCTTATCCTCCACCTCTTGAGGGGGAAGGGCGGTAATATTTGAAGCAGGTTTTTTTCCGAATAATCCCATGGGGTACTCCTTTCGAATTGACCACCACTATATCACGACTTTAGGTGAAATGACAAACGCTTGGTGATGAACTTCGTGTACAATAGTTGAAATGTAGGAGGCCATATGTCCAAAAGATTAGTGGTGGTCGCAGGGAATATTGGGGCTGGGAAAACCTCCCTCGCAGAGCGCATCGGCGGTCGGCTAGGCTGGCGTACGGACTTTGAATCTGTGGCTGACAACCCCTACTTGCCGGATTTTTATGCTGACATGCGCGCCTGGTCTTTCCACCTTCAAATCTACTTCCTCGGTCACCGGGCAGACCAGTATCTTGATGCGGCGCACGATCGGCGATCTGCCATTCTCGACCGGAGTATTTACGAGGATGCCTATATTTTTTCGCGCGCTTTGCATCACATGGGAAATTTAGGCGAACGGGATTACCTGGCCTATCGTAAACTGTTCGACCTGGTGGTGGGCAGTCTGCCAGCCCCCAATTTACTGGTGTATCTCGAATGCCCGGTGGAAGTTCTTATGATGCGCATCCAACGTCGCGCCCGCAACATGGAGACCGGCATTACCACAAGTTACCTCTCCCTGCTGGATTCGTTTTATGAAGAATGGCTACGTGCTTTTGACGTTTGCCCAGTATTGACGGTCCGGACCGATGACCTGGATTATGTAAATTCACCCAAGGCGTTGGAAATCGTGGTGGGACGCATCCAGGAACGTCTGGGGGGGAAGGAAGAGATTGACCTGCGGGGTAAATAAACCTCCTCATATCGGAGTCCCAAATGAAAAACTGGAAACTGGTAATTCTTGTGGTTGGCATTTTGCTGCTCGTGGCTGCTTTTGCTGCTTATGAGGCCCAAATGACCTCCTGCTACCCACCAGCGGCAACCGTGGCACAATTCAGCCCGGAGTATTTAAAAGCGTTTCGAGACAACTGCAAACTGGATTCTGCGGTGTTTATCCAATTCAACGTGTTTTTAATGCTGGTTGTCCCGGGACTCACCCTTTTCTCCGCGTATTGGGTTTTAACACGCCCTCAAGTCAAAAACCGACCTGTTACACAATTAAACATTTTCTTGTTATTGATTATATTTGACAGTTTGCTGGTGACATTGGTTTATATGTTGGCATATCCAGCACAGGGAACCATAAACCCTTCAACAGCGTGGGTTTTAGAGGTCATCGCAGCTCTCGGATTCTTATGTTATCTCGCTGCGCTTGCGCTGTGGCACTGGAAACGGTGGGGCCTGGCACTTTTCCAAGGTACTTCGGTTACCCTGGCAATTTTCATACTGCTGGGTGGAGGTTCATTGATCCTGGCAGCAGTTATCTTGGCAGGGGTGATCGGGCTTTCCTTGCTGATGAGGTCATGGCGGGACAAATTGGTATGACAACAGGTTTTATCACCTGTTAAAAAGCAACCCGGGACGCAAAGGCAGGCGGTGGGGGAATAATGGTCGTAAAAGGCAGAGTATAATCGTCAAAGTTTGACATCCTGTTTTGAAAGGAAATTCAATGCGTCCAGACTGGGACTCATATTTTATGAAGATTGCATATGCGGTATCCGAGCGCAGCACTTGCGACCGGGCTTTTGTCGGGTGTGTATTGGTGCTCGATAAACGCATTCTGACCACCGGGTTCAATGGTTCACCTGTGGGACAATCCCATTGTGATGAAGTGGGTCATTTAATCGTGGACGGTCATTGTATCCGTACAATCCATGCGGAGACGAATGCGATCATTCAAGGAGCGTTGCACGGAGTATCCACCAAGGGCGCGACTTGTTATGTTACGCATTTACCATGCATTAGTTGTACCAAGGCATTGATTAATGCCGGAATCACCCGCTTGGTATATAGCGTTGCCTACCGGACAGATAAAAATGCCATGAATTTCTTAAATGACGCAAAGATTGAGGTTTACCAATTACCCTTTGCCGAAGCACCCCAACCCACAGAGTAATTTTCCAAAATCCCAGTATTTATTATACCTATCTCACTTGGGGAAAAATGTGCAGGAGATTCCAATCCTGGTGCGGTTAAATTTATACAGTGGGGAACCTGAGGGATATTTCCTTAACAGATATTGCCTCGATTTCCATCCAGGCAGACGAATTTGCCAGGGTGCCAAAGCTCAGACTTCCCCGGGAGGTCCAGGCAGCGAACTGGTTATCCACCCAAATTACCAATCCAAGGGGAATATTGGGTGAGATTGGAGTTTTCAGGATGGATACGCCGTCAATATAGAATTCAACGCTTTCGCGCAGCCAGTCCAGAGAATATTCGTGCCATTTGGTGACGTCTGCTGATATTGCGACTGCATCCTGCCGGACGACCTTACATGCCATTTTGCGGAGGAGTCGGGAAAAGGGTTTAATAACCAGGAGAGGTAACAGGAAAAAACAAGGCGTCAAGAGTACCGTTGGAATGGCTGCAGAGGTGATCGTTCCAGCAAAGAAACCATTGCCAGGGATGCCCGCATGCAGGGAAAGCCAATTTTGCTTGGATCCATAAAAAAACCAGGCAGCGTTTGGAAGAGCCGGCAGCACCCTGGCTTTATCTCCGAATCCAATTAAACTGCCAAAAGGATCATTCCACAAACCGAATCCCCAAGTTCCGGGAAGATCGGGGGCTGACAGTTTGGCTCGCAAGCAAAAAATCCATGGGGGGGAGTGCAGGAAATGTCTACGTGGGAGACCCGCGTAATCATCCAATTGCGCCAACCGATATGTATTTTTTCCTCCTGGAGGAATACGCAGCTGCCAGCCGGTTTCTGTCCGGTTTGCTGCAGCCCCGGGGGAGAAGCTTGGTTTTAGAGCATTTTCCATGACTTTAATTATACGGGTATAATTGCCTTCACGGAGAACTCAATGGAAATTACCTGGTATGGTCATTCCTGTTTTCGATTGACCGAGCGAAGTATGGCAACAGTGGTTACGGATCCCTTCGATGCCGAAACGGTGGGTTATGAACCAATAAAACTTAAGGCTGATATTGTTACTTCAAGTCATGATGCCCCCGGTCATAACTGTCTCAGCACCGTAAAAGGGTACAGTCACGCAATCACGGGTCCGGGCGAATTTGAGATCGGCGGAGTATTTATTACGGGGGTCCAAACCGACCTGTCAGGAAAAAAAACCGTGACCGACAAACCCCGCAATACTCTCTATGTTTTTGATTATATGGGCATCACGGTAGCCCACCTGGGTGACCTGCGCTCAGTACCAACTCAAACCGAGATCGAGGCATTGGGAACGGTACATGTTGCCCTGGTACCGGTGGGAGGTGGGTCTGGATTGAACGCCGCCAAGGCAGCCGAAGTTGTCAGCTTGTTGGAACCCAACGTGGTAATTCCCATGCATTTCTATTCCCCACAAGCCAAGGTGCAGCTGGACAAGCTGGACAAATTTATGAAGGAAATGGGTCTGCATGAGGCAGAGACAATGCCCACACTTAAAGTCTCCAAGTCATCTCTTCCTGACGAGACAAAGGTCATTGTCCTGGATTACCAGCGGGAACAATAAGATGCAAAATAATCTTGTGAAGTATGTGAACGGGTAACAATGGCTGTCAAATTAGTCATGACCTGGGATATTGCACCTGACCATGAACAGGATTATTTTGAGTTTGTAATCAATGAATTTGTTCCGGGTGTTCAGCGGATGGGATTGCAACCCGCGGAAGCCTGGGCAACCGTATTCGGCGATTATCCTCAGATCCAGGTTGGAATCCTGGCGGAAGACCTTCCCGACGTGCAACGCGCGTTGAATTCGGAAAGCTGGACCCAGTTGCAGGATAAACTCTTTGCGCTTGTAAAAAATTTCTCTTACAAAGTCATTCCAGCCCGCAGCGGATTCCAGTTCTAAAAACTCCCTGAAGGATCACGCAGGAACACGAGACAAGGCTTTTCGTCCAGCGTGACCTCGTTTTTTTTTATGACCCGATTTGCCAGGAAAATTCTAAATTGGTATGGTCAAAATGGGCGAAAATTACCCTGGCGGGGTGATTCGGACCCCTACGTGGTATGGGTCTCAGAGATCATGCTCCAGCAAACCAGGGTAAATTCCATTTTCCCCTATTTTAATCGCTGGATAAAGCGCTTCCCGAAAATACCAGAACTGGCAGCTGCTTCGGAGCAAGAAGTCCTTTCAATCTGGGAAGGACTTGGGTATTACAGCCGGGCACGTAATTTGAGAAAGGCTGCGAAAATTATCATGGAAAAATACGGGGGAGAACTACCGCATGATCTGGCAAGTCTGCGCAAACTCCCCGGGATTGGGCGGTATACAGTGGGGGCCATCGCTTCGATGGCATTTGGAATGAATGTCGCCACTTTGGATGGTAACATACGGCGGGTTTACTCACGGGTTTTCAATGTAACAGAATATGCTGATGGCTCGGTAGGCGAAAAGATCCTTTGGGCACTGGCTGAAAAATATCTTCCAGTTGGGCACGCGGGAGATTTTAACCAGGCACTCATGGACCTGGGTGCAATCATCTGTCTGCCACGGGACCCGGATTGTCAGGTCTGCCCGATCATGGGTTTATGCGATGCTCGCAAGCTGGGACTCCAGAACCTGCGTCCCGTACTAAAACCCAGGGCCAGCATCCCTCACCATACTGTAACTGCAGCAATACTCAGGAGGAATGGAAAAATCCTCCTGGCAAAGCGTCCCTCGAAAGGACTGCTGGGTGGCATGTGGGAGTTTCCGGGCGGCAAGGTTGAAGCAGGGGAAACGGTTAAAGACTGTCTTGCACGCGAAATCAGGGAGGAACTGGGAGTGGAGATAAACATTGGCGAATCCTTGGGCACCTATCACCATGCGTATACCCATTTCCGGATCACCCTTCATGCATTTTTATGCGAAATAATAAATGGTGAACCGAAGCCTTTAGAAGCTGAAAATCTGGCATGGGTTCCACCAGGGAAACTTGCCCGTTACCCAATGGGGAAGGTGGACCGGCAAATTGCAGGGCAGCTTGAATGAATGAAGATGAGTTTCAGATTGCGCGTAAACGCATGGTCGATGAACAGATCGCTGCACGGGGTATTCAAGACCCCCACCTGTTGGCTGTGATGAGGTCAGTACCGCGTCATCTTTTCGTTCCGGTTGATGACCTTGCCTGGGCCTATGCGGATGGTCCACTACCCATAGGTCACGGACAAACGATTTCCCAACCATATATCGTTGCATTGATGACTGATTTGCTAGAATTGGAATTGTCTGACCGGGTATTGGAAGTTGGCACTGGGTCAGGGTACCAAGCTGCTATCCTGGGACAAATGGCACAGGAAGTGCACACGATCGAGGTGGTGCCTGAACTGGCTGCAGGGGCGACCAGCCTCTTGAGTCAAATTGGCTATTCTAATATTCATGTTCATACGGGGGACGGATCCATGGGGTGGCCGGATGCTGCGCCGTATACAGGGATCCTCGTGGCTGCGGCCGCCCCCTCCGCCCCACGCCCACTCCTTGACCAAACGGCAGATGGTGGAAGGTTGGTCATCCCGGTTGGAAGCCGGGGTTACCAACACCTGGAGGTCTGGATTCGAAGGGGGATGAAATACGAGTGCCGCGAAAATATTGCCGTTGCTTTCGTACCATTACGCGGCGAATACGGGTGGAAGTGAAACCTCGGGATTATTAAAACTAAAACACAAAAACCTCAAAAAGTTTGCCTTCGTTATCCCTGGGGGATCTCAGTGTCGCCCCCTTTAATTTCCTCTAAATTATTCCCCCATATGAAGCAAATCATAATTAAAAAACGTGATGATGAATTAATCGTCCCCAACCAGCAATTTCAGTCGTTCCCAGGGATTTAATTTTTCGTCATCTGCCAGGATGGATTTCAATTCATACATCTCATCGCGCAGTGCAGCGGCGCGTTCAAATTCCAAATTTTTGGCGGCTTCCTTCATTTGTTTTTCCATTTCTGCGATCACTTTTTGCAGTTCATTGCGGGAGGTCACATCCCTGTGTTTTCCAGTTTTATATTCCCCTTTCATTTCTGCTACTGCTTTTGGCGACATCTGGTCAGTCAGGTCACGGATTGCCTTGTGGATGCTGACCGGAACAATCCCGTGCTCCTGGTTGAACCTGACCTGTTTGGCTCTCCTTCGACTGGTTTCATCCATAGCCCGGCGCATCGAGTCTGTGATCTTGTCAGCATACATGATCACGCGGCCATTGATATGGCGCGCAGCACGCCCGGTGGTCTGGATTAGGGCTGTATCTGAACGCAGGAAGCCTTCCTTGTCAGCATCCAGGATCGCCACCAATGAAACTTCCGGCAGGTCGAGTCCTTCCCGTAGGAGGTTAATACCAACAATCACATCAAATACACCCAGACGCAGGTCACGCAATATCCCAACCCGTTCAAGGGTTTCCACTTCCGAATGCAGGTAATGGACCTTGATCCCGAGTTCCATCAGGTAATCGGAAAGGTCTTCAGCCATGCGTTTGGTAAGCGTTGTAACCAAAACACGCTGACCCATATCGACCCGTGCCCGGATTTCCTTCACCAGGTCATCCACTTGACCCTTTGTTGGGCGGATCTCCACTTCGGGATCCACCAGCCCCGTGGGACGGATGATCTGTTCCACCACCTGTTCTGCCTTACCCATCTCATACGGCCCAGGGGTGGCGGAAGTGTAAATGGTACTGCCCATCACGTGCTCAAATTCGTCGAATTTGAGCGGGCGGTTATCCAGGGCGGAAGGCAAACGGAAACCATATTCCACCAGCGTCTCCTTGCGGGAACGGTCGCCATTATACATGCCTCGTATTTGCGGGATGCTCATGTGGGATTCGTCTATCACCAGAAGGTAGTCACTGGGGAGAAAATCCACTAATGTCCAGGGATGAGTTCCCGGAGCCCGCTGATCCAGCTGGCGGGAGTAATTCTCAATCCCTGCACAAGTACCTATTTCCCTCAGCATTTCAATGTCATACCGGGAGCGCTGCTCAATGCGTTGGGCTTCTATTAATTTCTCATTTTTTTTGAAGAATGCTATTCGTTCATCCAATTCTTTTTCGATATTGTCAATGGATACCTTGAGACGTTCTTCTCCCGCCAGGTAATGCTTGGCGGGGTAAATGTCCACCTGGTTCGGTTCGGAAAGGATTTCTCCGGTCAAAGGATTCACTTCGGAGATGCGCTCCACCTCGTCTCCAAAGAAAGTTACTCGATAACCACGTTTGTTTTCATAAGCGGGGATGATCTCGAGGGTATCGCCGCGGACCCGGAAGGTCCCAGGTTTCAATTCCATGTCATTACGCTGGTATTGACCATCCACCAACTGGCGGATCAATGCGTTTCGCCTTGTTATTGCACCAACTTTCAAACCAACCACCCCCTTGCCGTATTCTTCAGGATTACCCAGACCATATATACAAGAGACCGAGGCAACTATGATGACATCCCTGCGTGACATCAGTGCGGTAGTAGCCGCCAACCGCAGACGTTCGATCTCTTCATTAATATCTGTTTCCTTTTCTATATAAAGGTCATGCCGCGGAACATAGGCTTCCGGTTGGTAATAATCATAGTAAGATACAAAGTACGAGACAGCATTTTCTGGAAAAAACTCGCGGAATTCTGCGTATAGCTGAGCTGCCAGGGTCTTGTTGTGGGCCATGATGAGCGCGGGTTTTTGCACCGCCTGGATCACCGAGGCGACGGTGAAAGTTTTCCCGGTACCAGTCGCCCCCAGAAGGACCTGGTGTTTTAATCCGCGGTTGACTCCCTCAACCAGCTGGCGAATGGCTTCCGGCTGGTCACCGGTCGGTTGGAATGGGGCGATAAGTTTAAAATCCATCACAAAATCCCATTGATATTGAAATTACATATCGAACGAAGAGTATTTTATCGCAAATTTGTTCTAAAATAAATGGTGGAAGAAAAATATCGTTGAGAATAATAATTACCATTCAGGGTGGTTGATATTATGTCCACCTTGTTCGACCGGTTAGTTATCCCCCGGGAGCTTTAAATATTAATCGATATAAATATCACGGCGCTGGAACGCTGGGTGGTTTCGCAGGATAGCCTGACCCCCAATCAGTGATGTCGCAAGTAACTGTCTGGTCGCTTTTTACCTGCACGATGGTTGGGCAGCCGCCAGTGTGACCTGAAGAGTCATACGCGACCACTTGAAAGTGACCGGGAACCAAAAAATCGCTGCTCATCGAGAAATAAGTTATACCTGCCCCGGTGATCATCCAGGAATAATAATAGGGGGCTTCCTGCCCGAAAGCCACGATCGCCAGGCTTGGGACTGAACCATAGGGATACCCGGTTATCGCCCCGGCGATCGAACCTGGAGCCAAGGTGGGGGTAATGGTGGATTTCAGTGTCGGTGTGGGTAGCGTTGTGGGCGTCAGTGTATCCGTGGATCCAATAGTTACCGTGGGGCGTTTGGTGGGAGTGGGGGTGTCAGTAGAATGGATCATTGTTGGAGCGTTGGGAGATGATATAGTAGTAAGTTGCCCAATTTGGGCCAATGCTGTCAGGGTCAAGGCTACATTGGTGGCGACGGATCCACTACCTGGACCCGGAGTTCCACGTTTTGGAATATTGCATGACGTCAGGAAGGTAATTAATAAATAGCATACAATCAACCGTAGACAATAAGGATCATTATTCCTGTGGCAAGATGGACATTTAGGTGAATAAACCATTTTCATAGAATTTTCCAGCTTAACAAATGGGGTCATATTTATTGAAATGATCGGTTTGGAACCCTGATCGTTTTTTCAAGTTATTGGCGTAAGTGAAATGGAACATCTATGATGATCCGCTCCCGTCCTGGTTTTCGACTCCGGTAAAGCAGGGCTGTTTTTATGACCCAGGCGGTTTGATTGTGCAATAATGTCTGCCACCATGTTCCGGGAATAAATTCCGGCAGGACTACCGTTGCGAGTTGACCGTCATTGTGCTGCATGTCTGTCTCATCGAGGAATTTCAAAAGGGGACTTACGATGGAACGATATGGAGATGGGACAACCACCATCGGCACGTCCGGCCACCAGGCGTTCCATTCTTCCCGGGCTTTTTCCCCGGCCCCGGGCTCAAGTTCCACATAGACAGCGGTAACATTCTTGGAAATCGAACGGGCAAAATTAACCGCATCCACCATCCCACGGTGGATGCCGGAAATGGGGATAACAACGCGAGTGGTTTCCACCGGTTTAAGGGAGGGAGGCAGTCCCTTTAAAGAAAGTTCTTTACCGACATGTTTATAGTGTGAAGAAATCTGAAGGAAAGTGAACACGATCAGGGGAATTACAAGGACGGTAATCCATGCGCCTTCGCGGAACTTGCTGAAGATCACAACAAGAAGGGTCGTCATGGTTGCAAGTGCACCTATGCCATTGAACAAACTTTTTATCGCCCATGCCTTCCCTTTTTCCCTCCACCAGTGAATCACCATTCCCGCTTGGGATAAGGTGAAAGCCAGGAATGCTCCTATGGCAAACAAAGGTACCAGGGCATGGGTATCTCCATTGAAAAGAATAATCAAACCACCAGCAGCGAGCGAGAGAAAAAGGATGCCATTGGCGAACACCAGGCGATCACCAAGCCCGGTAAATTGACGAGGTAAAAACCCATCCTTTGCCAGGATGGCAGAAATCCGTGGAAAGTCCATGAAACTGGTATTGGTTGCCACCGCCAGAATACCCAATGTGGAGAATTGGATGATAAGATAAAGGGGGCCACTCCCAAGCAGTCGTCTTGCCAGAGCAGATAGAATAGTCTCATGCGGACTTGCAACAATCCCGAATAATTGGGTCAAGCCGATACTCCCCAAAAACAAACTGCCCATTAAAACAGCCATTACAATGAGTGTTCGGCCGGCATTCCTGGATTGGGGAGATTTAAATGCCGGAACACCGTTACTGATGGCCTCGATGCCTGTTAAAGCGGTACAGCCAGTGGAAAAGGCATGCAAGATCAATATCAGAGTAAGCGGCGAAGTTGCTAGAGGAGCGGATGCGCCAGTCGGCGTTGGCCCTTCAATGAACAGGCGCACCAATCCGTACCCCAACATGAGAAGGAATGTTCCCAGGAATAAATAGACCGGCACGGCCATGAAAGTGGCTGACTCCTGCAATCCACGCAAGTTGATCAGCGTGATCACCAGGAGCAGGATGATAGCCAGAGCAACGCGGTGCGGCCACAGTGCTGGAAAGGTTGATGCCAGGGCAGCAACACCCGCTGTCAAACTGACTGCTGCGTTTAGGACATAGTCGACCATTAATGCGGCTGCAGCAATTAACCCCGGCAATACCCCTAGATTGGCTCGTGCAACAATATATGATCCACCACCGGAAGGGTAACCATGAATGGTTTGAAAATAAGAAAGTGCGACGATTACCAATACCCCTATGATTGCCAAGCCAATCGGCAAGGCGTATGTCAACCCAATGCTCCCGGCAACCACCAACCCCAGGTAGATCTCCTGGTTTGCATATGCGATTGAAGCCAGTGCGTCCGGAGAAAAAGCAGCCAGTGCCCTGATCTTGTTTAACTGCTTGTGTTCAAGGATTTTTGTGGGAAGTGGCGGACCGATCAGGACATCCTTCAATTTGGAAAGCATCTGGTCCTTCTTTCTCCAAACAATTGAAAGGATAGATTTAACTCCCCTGGGATTTGTGAGGTTTCCATTATATGGCAATTATAGACGGGGAGACAATTTCTCTGGCATTCCAAAATTTGGCCTTCCATCACTGTAGTATAGCAGGAATACACCATCCATGTTTGGTGGGCTAATTACAGGTATAAATTCATCAATCGATTGTGATAATAAGAACAATATCAATCCCAGCCTGCAGAAGTTGGATATTTTCACTATATTTTTGTTTTTTCGGAGATTGAAGTAATCGGATAATTGGTGTATGATTTACCCATTAAGGAACCTGTGTAACCCATGGCCTCAAATAACAAACAAATGAAAATCAAGGTGAACCCGGATGGTGCTTACACCATCACCGGGAGCATCCCTCTGGTGGATATGATCATGATCCCCGATGCTGAAGGTCAATCCAAAGGGTGGCATATAGGCAAGCGTTATCCCATTAAAGAGGAATATGACCTGTGCCGCTGCGGGCATTCCAAGAATAAACCCTTTTGTGATTTGGCACATTTCGATATTATGTTTGATGGGACCGAGACAGCCAACCGGAAACCTTTCATCGAACAAATTGAGCCGGAGACGATCGGACCGGAACTTATCTTGGCAGATGTGCTTTCCCTGTGTGCCAACGCACGCTTCTGCGATCGAGCAGGTGGGGTGTGGGATAACGTGCGCGCATCAGACAACACTGAAGCGAAGAAGACAGCCATCCAGGAAGTATGGGATTGTCCCGCGGGCAGACTGGTATTGCTGAATAAAAAAAGGCAGTTGATCGAACCCGAATTCGAACCTTCCATTGGCGTAGTCCTCGATCCAGTCATCCCGGTTCCTGGTCCGCTATGGGTGCGCGGGGGAATCCCGATAGAAGCCGCGGATGGAACAGTGTATGAAATCCGCAACCGTGTCACTCTTTGCCAGTGTGGCAAGTCCACCAATAAACCGTTCTGCGATGGAAAGCACGAAAATATCAAATTCTAATCAGGATGGGTGATTATGACTCTGCAAGCACAATTCGAATCCGACATTTTCCACACCTCTACCGGAGAACTGGTAATCAAATTCTTGGGTCACGGCAGCCTGTGGATGGAATTCAAAGGGCTTAATATTTATGCTGACCCGTTCGGAGAAGTTGCAGATTACAAGTTACTACCCAAGGCTGACCTGGTCCTGGTCACCCATGAACACCTTGACCACTTTGACTTGCAGGCACTTTCAAGCATCCGCAGTGAAAAGACAATCCTGGTCCTGACGCAGATCTGTGCACAGCAGGTCAAGGGAGGGACTGTGATGAGCAATGGGGAAGAACAAAAATTAGCAGGAATCCCCATAAAATCGGTTCCTGCCTACAACCTGATTAATAAGCGTCCGAGCGGTGAACCATTCCACCCCAGAGGGAGTGGAAATGGTTACATTATTAACTTTGGAGGAACGAGTTTATACATCGCAGGAGATACAGAAAACATTCCCGAGATGAAATCACTGAAAGAAATTGATGTAGCCTTTCTTCCAATGAACTTGCCCTATACCATGACACCCGAGATGGTTGCCGATGCCGCGAAAGCATTTCATCCGCGTATTTTGTATCCCTATCACTATGGAAAAACCGACCCATCAAAATTGGTGGAGCTGCTTAAAGATGAACCGGGTATTGAAGTGCGGGTTCGGAAAATGGCTTAATATATTATTGGATTTAGATCGATAATCAAAAGCGGCTGGAACCCTTCCAGCCGCTTGGTTTTTATTTTCGTAATTTCTCCAGCAATTCCAACAGTCTTTCCTTCCAGTTTGCATCTTTCCCAAACATACACCAATACGCATTTTTCCCACCCCGAATACCATCTCCCAGGTCAGGCAAGGGTCTGGCTTCTGCACTTTCCGCCGAAACGGGGTAGCGCAGAACGATCTGGCCGCTTTCCATGCCAACAGAGACCAAACCGGCCCGTTCAGCTCTCAATTTAACCTGAATCTGAAAGAAAAGGTTGGTGATCATCTCCGGGAGGGGACCAAACCGGTCGCTAAATTCAGCAATGAGAGCTTCCAATGCTGCCTCGTCGGTCAGGTCGGCTATGCGTCGATACAGCCGCAGGCGTAAATTCATGTCGGGGACATAAGTCCTTGGAATTCCAACAGCAAGTGGCAGATCAACATTCACTGGAAGGCCCATCGGCAGTACCGAATCCTCGAGGGGTGATTTCAAATCTAGTTTTAATTCCTCAAATCTTCCAAGTTTACGGACCTGTCTGACAGCGGCTGCCAACAGGCGCGTGTAAAGATGAAAACCCACCGATGCAATAAGACCCGATTGCCGCGTTCCGAGCAAGTCGCCAGCCCCGCGCATTTCCAAGTCCCGCATGGCTATCGAATATCCAGCACCCAGTTGTGTATTTTCCGCGATGACCTCCAACCTTTCCTGCCCTTCTGGTGTGGGCCGCAATTTGTTGTGCCGGAAGAAGTAGGCATACGCGCGTGCCGCACCTCGCCCAACGCGGCCTCTTAACTGGTACAACTGCGCCAAGCCGAACGCATCTGCCCGGTCCACGATGAGCGTGTTGGCGTTTGGGATA
This sequence comes from Anaerolineales bacterium UBA877, assembly GCA_002294405.1. The sequence continues at coordinate 38,487 of DBFP01000011.1, forward strand.
TCTAGGCCGGATTCGATGATCGAGGTCGATAGCAGGATATCCACCTCCCCGGCATTGAATCGATGCATCACGCTGGCGAGTTCGGTTTCTGGCATTTGACCATGACCAATGGCAATGCGTGCTTCAGGTATTAATTTCTCCAGGTGCATCCGCATGGCATCAATGGTCTGCACACGGTTGTGAACGAAGAAAACCTGTCCCCCGCGTTCCAATTCGCGCAGCATGGCCTGGCGGGCCAATTTGGGAGAATATGGTCCGACGTGGGTAATTATGGGCAAGCGCTCTTCCGGCGGCGTGTTCAAGTTGGAAATGTCGCGGACCCCGGTAAGTGCCATGTACAGCGTCCGTGGAATCGGCGTAGCGGTCAATGTCAGCACATCCACTTCAGTGCGCAATCTTTTCAAGTGTTCCTTGTGCGCCACACCAAAACGTTGTTCCTCGTCAATGATTACCAGACCGAGATCTTTAAATTGGACATCAGCAGAAATAAGCCGATGTGTTCCTATTATGATATCCACGGCGCCTTGTGATAAGGCGTACAAGATCTGGCTCTGTTCGTGTGGTGTGCGGAAGCGGGAAAGCATCTCGACTGTCACCGGGAAAACCGATAAACGTTGCCGGAAAGTATCGTAGTGCTGTTGTGCCAGTACAGTGGTTGGGACGAGCACCGCCACTTGTTTCCCATCCATAACGGCCTTGAAAGCCGCCCGCAAAGCCACTTCTGTTTTTCCATATCCCACATCGCCGCACAACAACCGGTCCATCGGGCGGGGTGTTTCCATATCCCCTTTTATCTCGGTTAACGCCCGTGCCTGGTCTTCCGTCTCAACGTATGGAAAACTGGACTCCAATTCTCCCTGCCATGGATTATCGGGACTGTATGCGAAACCGGCAGCAACCTGCCGGCGGGCGTATAGATCGAGAAGGTCTTTAGCCACCTCCTGGACCGCCTCCCGCACCTTGCGCTTGGCTTCAGACCATTCCTGGGTTCCCAGGCTTCCCGCGGTGGGTGGCGATCCGTCCGGACCAATAAAGCGGGTCAGTCGATCTGCTTGATGGATGGGAACATATACCTGGTCTCCGTTCTTATATTCAATGCATAAAAATTCCCGGCCCAATCCCTCCAAAGTCCGCTGGACCAGACCAAGATACCTCCCTATGCCATAATCCACGTGAACTATCCAGTCACCCGGATTCAAATCGGCATAACCAGATTCCGGTGTTTCAGTGCCGGGTCGGGGATGCTGTCTCGGCTGTGGTCGCTCCCATCCAAAAATTTCAGAATCGGTAATTAGTAAATTCGCATCACCACTTTCCGAGGTAAGTTTCCATCCTTCGGAGAGGCTGGCTTCGATAAATTGAGGGTTGCCAGATCCCCGGCTTGCACCTTGGGAAGCTTTTTCCGACCACAGTTCCTCGAGTCGGGAGGCCTGACGCGAAACAACAACAACTGAATTTTCCTCCGCGACCACCTTCGCCAGATATTCAATAAAGGGCTTTAGTCGACCACCGAACCGTTCCAATTGTTGAAAATTCGAAGAAAGATTGCTGGGAGATTCTTCTGCAGTGGAATATCCCAGTTCCAGCAGGGAGTGGTTTTGAAATATTTCAACCAATTCTGACCAGGAAATGTACGGAATTGGAAAATCATCGGGCAAGGTCCCTTCAGCGATGGATTCATTGCGAAGCTTGACCGCCTGTTCCTCGATCTCCATACTGGTATTTTCCAGGATACTGAGATCATCTGCCAGGACCAGCGACTTTGGCGGCAGATAATCCAATATACAGGTTGGGAATTTGTACAAGAGAGGGATATGGAATTCCGATATATGAGCAGGCTCTTCCGAACCATCCGGAATGCCAACCAGGTCACTTTCCAGCGAACTCCCAGGTAAAATGAATTCCCGGGCAGGGGTAATGAGTATGGATGCCAATTGATTGATGGTTCTCTGCGAGGCTGGATCAAACCGCCGAAGAGTATCAATTTCGTCCCCGAAGAATTCCAACCGAACTGGAGAGACTTCGGATTGAGGCCACACGTCGAGTAATCCGCCCCGGTGAGAGAACTGACCGGGTTCCAGGACGGTATCAACGGGTTGATACCCTATCTTTACCCACATCTCCAGGAGAGAACCGAGTGTGATTCTTTCCCCTGCTTTTAAAAGTTTGGTCGCCTTGAGGAAATCGCGCCGCGGTAACGTGCAAGACATCATGGCGCGCACGGTGGTGACGATCACTGGTGGTGTTGACGGTTTTCCCAGGTAAGGAAGGTGATAAACTGAAAGTGCGCTAAGAGATTGCAGGCGTTCACGCCGCGTGGAACCGCCCCAGGCGGCATTTTCGTAGAACAGGGGGTTTGGTTCGGAAAAAATGTAACGGGAGGCGTCTGGTGCCCAGAAAGTCAGTTCATCCTGCAGACGGAGAGCATGGTCAGTGCGGTCAGTCACAAATACGATGGGCTGTTTAAGATCGGTAAGCAACCCCGCCAGGATGGGTAACCGTGCAGAGCGTGGCAACGCCAACCCGGAAAGCCTGTTACCGGTCGGAATGTTGGCCAGTAAATGTTGATAGGCAGGAAGTGATCGTATTTTTTGGAGTAGAAATTCCATCTCTGTTTACCGCAAGGAATCGCCCGCGATAAACGGGCATTTCGGAAACTTTGAAATTTCATCCCTTGCCAGACTTTATTGATATTGTTTGAAACTATTGATTATACAGACGCCTTGTTGAACTTATTCATTGCCGAATCCAGCCCATCCGTAACCCACATCAAGACTGCTTCCAATGCTGCGTTGAGAGTTTCATCCATTATTTCCGTTTCGGAGCGCGAGAAATTATTCAAGACGTAATCGGGAGCTTGCATCTGTCCGGGGGGTCTACCGATCCCCAGCCTCAAGCGGGGGAATTCGTTCGTACCCAGGTATTCGATGGTTGAGGACATTCCTTTTTGTCCCGCTGATCCACCATCAGGTCTTATGCGTATGGTACCCACTGGCAAGTCAAGATCATCATGGGTTAACAGCAGGTTTGACAATGGGAGGTGATAAAAGTGCACAAGTCCCTGGACTGACTTCCCGGATAGATTCATAAATGTCTGGGGCTTGGCAAGGATGACCTTACGATCGCGGTAGTTCCCACTTGCGACCAGTGCCCTGGATTGCATTCGGGTGAAGCGTGTACCCAGGGTTGCAGCCAGGCGATCCAATAACATGAAGCCAATATTGTGACGTGTTTCCCGGTACTCCCGGCCAGGATTTCCCAAGCCGATGATTAAAAATGGTTCGTTCATTTTATTTACGTTTTAACCATAAGTAGAAGCTGAAAATCAGCAATATTAGTAAGGCAGTGATGCCCCCAAGGATAAGACTGGAAGAGACATCGGTTGAACCCAAGGTGGCTGGGTTTCGTGACAACATGGTTGGTGTGGGGAAGGGAGTGGCAGTGGGAGTATAAGTCGGTATGGGGGTGTCTTCCGGGGCGGGTGGAACGGGAGTGGGAGTCTCCACAGGTGAATAATTACGTATGCGTAAACTTGATACCTGAGCATCCCGGAAACTTCCGTCAATCAGATAAACCCGCAGCCGCAAATTGTAATTTCCGTCCGTAATGACTGTCGTGTCCCAAATTGCCAGAGTATTCCCAAATACTGCCTGCGTGTTCGTGGAAATTAAGAACCAGGTTCCAGTTGGATCATCTGTATAACTGAAGGAGATCTCTGCCGAGACAAATCCGCTGACATCACTGGACCCGGAAATTGACACTGCTCCCTGAAGCACATCCCCGGGTCGCGGTGAAATAATGACAGGATCGCCAATCCGGGCATTCATACTAGAGAAGGGGAAGGCAAGAACCATCCCGAATAAGATCGAAAAACCATGGTTGCGCATGAAAATCAAGAATTGAGTCTAACACGAAGGCAAGCGCGGGTCAACATATTAAAAAAAAGAGGCAGAAAGTATGCCACACCCATCGCTTTTGATGTAGAATCGTTCAAATACTTTTGGAGATTTTTATCAGGAGGATCATGGATCCAAACCAGGAACTTTTCCAGTCTTCCGAGGCTCTAACATTCGACGACGTACTTGTCGTTCCGGCATATAGTGAGATCCTGCCGGCGGACGTGGATGTGAGTGCGCGCCTAACCCCTGATATCCGGTTGAACATCCCGCTTCTTTCTGCAGCCATGGACACTGTCAGTGAAGCGCGCCTGGCGATTGCCCTGGCGCACGAAGGTGGGATTGGGATCATCCATCGCAACCTATCGCCAGAAAAGCAAGCCACCGAGGTGGACATGGTGAAACGCTCGCAATCAGGGATGATTTCTGATCCGATCACCCTGCCTCCGGACGCAACTCTCCAGCAAGCGGAAGACATCATGTCCAATTACAAGATCAGTGGCGTGCCAATTGTGGATCAGGAGATGAAATTGGTCGGAATCCTTACCAACCGCGATATTCGGTTTGTTGAGCCGGCAGATTTTGACCAACCGATCAGCAATTTCATGACCCCCCAGCCCTTGGTAACCGCGCCGGTTGGAATTTCACGCCAGGATGCCAAGGTCATCCTGCAGAAACACCGAATCGAGAAACTACCCCTGGTGGATGAAAAAGGTCGGCTGAAGGGATTACTAACCGTCAAGGATATTCAAAAGGAGCGGGATTACCCCAATGCAGCACATGATGAGCGGGGCCGGTTGTTGGTGGGTGCTGCTGTCGGTGTTGGAGTGGATCTTGAAACCCGGGTGGGTAACCTGGTGGATGCAGGTGTGGATGTAATCGTCCTGGATACCGCTCACGGGCATTCCATGGGTGTTCTTAGAGCCATACGACGAATTCATAAAAAATGGAAAAAAATCCCTGTCATTGCAGGGAATGTTGTCACCCCGGAAGGGACGAAAGCGCTCATCGAGGCTGGTGCATCTGCCATTAAGGTTGGGGTGGGAGCCGGTTCCATTTGCACGACACGCGTCATCGCTGGAGCAGGGATGCCGCAGTTATCTGCGATCCATGCGTGCTCCCAGGAAGCCCGTGCCCATAATATCCCCATCATCGCAGATGGTGGAATCAAATTTAGTGGAGATATTGTCAAGGCCATTGTTGCAGGTGCAGATACAGTCATGCTAGGAAGTTTGCTCGCCGGATTGGACGAGTCACCGGGAGACGTTGTATTACTGGAAGGACGGCGCTTCAAGGAATACCGCGGCATGGGGAGTTTGGGGGCCATGCAAGGATATGGCAGGGATCGATACAGCAGTGGACAGGGCAGCCCTTCAACTTCGCTAATGACCGAAGCTGGAAAGCTCGTTCCAGAGGGAATCGAAGGGCGGGTACCCTTTAAAGGTCAATTGCATGATTTTGTTTACCAATTAATCGGGGGGTTACGCTCTGGCATGGGGTATGCTGGTGCAGCGTCACTGGAAGATTTACGCAAGAAGACTAAGTTTATGCGCATAACCAACGCAGGACTGGTTGAAAGCCATCCACACGATGTGATTATTACCAAAGAAGCCCCAAATTATCAATTGACTCAGGATTGATGTGAAAAACCGGTTGAAAAGTTTATGGAAATCTGGAAGTAATGCAGCAGTCACTCAAGCTGACCGGGCATTGCGGCATACTTGTGCGGGGCGGGTGATAAATGCATTAACATTCATTATGATCATTTTCTTCCTGGGCTTATGGATCACCGGTTTTCTATTAATGAAAGAATACAGCTTTACCCAAATTTTATCTTTAAATCAATTGACCGATCTGAATTGCTTGTTTTTTTTTGGTGGACTGGTGACAACCATTTTTATCGCCACCTTGGTGGGGAATTTCCTGCGCAGGATTTTTTGGGCGAAGTTGGTAAAACGCATCAAGTGAGCTTTGAGGGTCAGAATGTCATGCACAATTTCCAAGTTTCCCGTATAATCAAGGCATATCCTGAAAAGTATCCTTTGGAGTTGCCGGAATGAGTCAAAATCGCAGCGAAATGATGGTCGCCCGCCTGCGTTCCATGCAGGCAGCGGCCTCGGATATTGAGGCCTCTGCAATTGTGTCTGTGGACGGATTAATCATGGCTTCCGCGTTACCGGCTGAAGTTGAAGAAGACCGGGTTTCGGCCATGTCTGCAGCAATGCACAGCCTGGGTGAACGCATCGCCGAAGAACTCGGTCGTGGCGGCTTGAACCAGGTATATATCAAGGGCAGCAATGGCTTTATTGTCTTAACTTCCATCGGATCCGAAGCAGTATTAACCGCACTCGCCCGCCAGGAGGGCAAGCTTGGTCTTATATTCCTGGAAATGCGCCGGGCAGCAGAGGACCTGGTTAAACTAGTCGGATGAATCCAATCAGTGTTTGTGACCCAAGTTACTCACGTCAACGCGTGGGGAGGACGCCCAAAACAGTCCTCCCCACGCCCTTATTTTAATAAAGAGGTAGTATGGCAACAAAATATATCTTTTTTACCGGTGGTGTAGTTAGTTCAGTCGGGAAAGGTGTAACTGCAGCAGCAACCGGCTTGTTATTAAAATCCCGCGGCTTCAAAGTTACAGTTCAAAAACTGGACCCGTATATTAATGTCGATCCCGGGACGATGTCTCCTTACCAACATGGGGAAGTGTACGTACTAGATGACGGAGCAGAAACAGACCTCGATCTTGGTCACTATGAAAGATTTGTAGACATCCGCCTGGGACGGTTCAGCAATTTCACCACCGGGCAAGTCTACGCAGAAGTGATCAGCAAGGAGCGTCACGGTGATTACCTGGGCGGTACCATCCAGGTCATTCCGCATATCACAAACGAAATCAAGCGTCGCATCGGACTTGTTGCAAAAGAAACTGGAGCAGAGGTTGTCATCCTTGAGATTGGCGGAACCGTCGGTGACATAGAGTCACAACCATTCCTTGAGGCCCTGCGCCAATTAAGAAACGAGGTTGGGCGGGAAAACACATTTTTTGTCCATGTCACCTGGCTGCCGTTCATTGGGGCAACCCAGGAACTCAAAACCAAACCCACGCAGCACTCTGTCGCCGCATTACGTTCAATTGGTATTTCACCCAATATGATCATCGCCCGCTCGGATCACCAGGTTGAATTGGATTTATGTGAAAAGATTGCACTGTTTTGCGACGTGGATCGACGGGCAGTTGTACCCATGGTCACGTCTCAGGTGCTCTACGAAGTTCCACTCCTGCTCGAAAAGGCGGGCGTAGGCGATTACCTGGTGGAGAAGCTGGGACTTAAAGCAACAGTAAAACCGGATTGGGCTCCATGGCACCAGCTCGTGGAAGATGTTCGTAAGGTAAAACCAGTTGTTAAAATTGCACTGGTTGGGAAATATGTGGAACTGAAAGATGCGTACATGTCGGTGCGGGAAGCCATTAACCATGCAGCCCTTTTGTTGGGCCTGGAAGCGGATATCCAGTGGGTCCTGTCAAGTGATCTGGAGAAGGGTAAGGGTTGGGAATTTGTTAAATCGGCTGACGGGATTGTTGTCCCGGGCGGATTTGGCTCACGGGGAATTGAAGGGAAAATCCAGGCTGCTAAATATGCTCGTGAGAGCAAAGTGCCGTACCTGGGTCTGTGCCTTGGAATGCAGGTAATGTGTGTGGAGTTTGCCCGGGATATTTTAGGTTACGAAGATGCGAACTCGACCGAATTTGATCGCAGCACAGACCACCCAGTGATTGACCTGATGCTGGAGCAACGCGCGATTACTGACATGGGCGGTACCATGCGCCTTGGGTTATATCCCTGTGTGCTCCAGCCAGGGACGAAGGCTGCGTCAGCTTACGGCGAGAAACAGGTGGAAGAGCGCCACCGGCATCGATGGGAATTCAATAACACCTATCGGGATCAATTTGAAAATAGCGGTATGTTATTCTCCGGAATTTCCCCAGACGGCCTCCTGGTGGAGATCGCTGAATTGAAAGATCATCCTTACATGGTAGGGTGTCAATTCCACCCGGAATTTCTTTCACGTCCAATGCGCCCGCACCCGCTCTTTGTGGGATTGCTAAAGGAGGCGGGAAAAAAAGCAGGAATAAAAAAGATAAGTTGAGTTATACTCGTTTACGTGGAATTACCGGACGAACTGTCCGAAATCAATTTAATGGAGAGGAAATATGGATTCAACAATCGAAATCATTACCGGACAAGAAATTCTTGACTCGCGCGGCAACCCCACCGTGGAGGTTGAGGTTGTTCTCGCAGATGGTTCATGGGGACGTGCAGCGGTGCCTTCTGGGGCTTCCACCGGCATTCATGAGGCTCTGGAATTAAGAGATGGTGATAAAAAACGATATAACGGCAAGGGTGTCTTGAAAGCGGTCGCGGCTGTAAATGAAGAGATCGCTGATGACCTATTTGGCTGGGATGCGACAGACCAGAAAGCCATTGATATGGAAATGATAGCCCTCGATGGCACACCCAATAAGTCCAAATTTGGGGCCAATGCCATTTTGGGAGTGTCGCTGGCAGTTGCCAAAGCTTCCGCCGCATCACTTGGTTTGCCGCTTTATAGATATATTGGTGGGGTATATGCGCATGTCTTGCCTGTCCCGATGATGAACATCCTCAATGGAGGCGCCCACACTTCATGGCAATCCACGGATGCCCAGGAGTTCATGATTATGCCCTTTGGTGCACCCACATTTAGCGAAGGATTGCGCTGGGGAGCAGAAATCTACCAGGCTCTGAAGTCGGTTCTCAAGGAAAAAGGGTATATCACCCTGGTTGGAGATGAGGGGGGATATGCTCCTGCACTCAAGGCTAACAACGAAGCCGTGGAAATCATCCTGGAAGCGATTGCCAAAGCCGGGTTTAAGGCTGGCCGGGGAGAACATGTGGCAATTGCCCTGGACCCCGCGGCTTCAGAACTTTATGATGAGGAGAAAAAAAAGTATAACCTGCGCAAGGAAGGCAAGAAATTGACCGGTGAACAGATGGTGGAATTTTGGGCGAAATGGGTAAAAGATTACCCGATCGTCTCGATTGAGGACGGTCTTGCCCAGGATGATTGGGAGTCGTGGAAGTTATTAGTCAAGACCCTTGGAGATAAAATACAAATCGTTGGCGATGACTTGCTGGTAACCAACCCGGAGCGGGTGAGGCGCGCCATAAAAGAAAACGCTGCCAATGCCCTGCTTGTGAAACTTAACCAGATTGGGACTTTAACAGAGACGATCGAAGCCGTCGAGCTCTGCCATCGGTCAGGGTGGCGTGCAGTGACTTCCCACAGATCCGGTGAGACCGAGGACAGCACCATCGCGGATTTGGCGGTTGCCCTCAATATGGGACAAATCAAAACCGGTGCTCCCGCACGCTCTGATCGTGTCGCCAAATACAACCAATTATTACGCATTGAGGCTGAGCTGGCTGACACCGCAAAGTATGCTGGCTGGAATGCCCTTGCGTGATAGAATTGAGGCAAATTATCACATTTCCATGCAATATTCGGGAACCGAATTGTGGATAATAACTGATTAGTTTAATTACTTGACAAAGGCTTAAGTTGTGCTATTATGAATTGGAGCCGATGTCCTTAAACGGTGCAGATAGTCGGTGGGAACGTGTTTTACATGCAACACCACCACCATGCCGGGATATATTTCTCGGGCATGGGTGTAGTTGTTCAAAAATCGTCCATGATGCTCCACAATATTGCAGATTGAAAGGAGGTGATGGGGTTTCCCGGCACGGCTCGTAAACCGAGCCCGGCGACAACAAATAAAGTGGATTCTCCCAAAAGAAAAGCCTTGCAATTTGCATGGTCTCCACATTTCACCCAAATTATATAAGGAGAGAGAATAATGAAACGCACGTTCTTTTTTTTGATGAGCCTCATGATGGTCGCGACCATGGTTTTGACCGCTTGCGGTGGTGCGTCTCCCACACCCACCACAACCACGGTAACCTTCTGGCACGCCTATGGAACTGGAACTCTTGAAGAAACTGCCCTGACTGCGGTCCTCGCCCAGGCTGCTGTTGATATGCCTGACATTACAATTAGTGTTCTGCAGGTGCCCTTCAATGACATCTATAATAAATACCGCACAGACGTTGCTGCCGGCGGTGGTCCTGATATGTTTGTCGCACCCAATGACAGCCTCGGAGACGATGCACGGGCAGGCTTGATCGCTGACATTACCGACTTGGTGAGTGGTAAATTGGGAGACTACGCGCCCCTTTCCATTGAAGGTATGTCGACCGGTGGAAGGATCTACGGTGTTCCTGAATCTCTAAAAGCCGTGGTTCTTTGGTATAACAAATCCCTGCTTCCAACCCCCCCTGCCACCACTGCAGACCTCCAAGCTTTGATGGAGGGCGGCACACCGGTTTCCATCTCCTTTGGCTGCTACCATCACTGGGGCTTCTTCAGCGACTTTGGTGGGAAGATTTTCGACAGTAATTACAAGGTTATTGCAGATCAGGGAAGCGGTGTAACGGATGCCATGACTTATTTGAACGGACTCTACCAGATTTCTAAAGCCAACGGGTGGCCGAAGACCGATTCTGAAGGTCTTGCTCCATTCTCCGAAGGCAAGGTTGTGGCCATCACGAACGGCAACTGGGCCATGGGCGATTACCGGACTGCCCTGGGTGATAATCTTGGTGTAGCCCCCCTGCCCGCCGGTCCTTCCGGTGTTGCATCACCCCTCCTTGGAGTCGATGGCTATTACATCAATCCGAACAGCTTTAATAAAGATGCCGCCATTAAAGTTGCCCTTTACCTGACTGGCGCCTCGGCAGAAAAAATCATGATGGGAGCCGGACATGTGCCCGCCATCACTACCGCTGCCGTAACCGATCCGCTTCTCAAGGGACTTCAGGAAGCCTTCAAGAATGGCTATGTTCGCCCTCAGGTTCCACAGCTTGGTCTCTATTGGTCAAATTTCTGTGGTACAGACCAGGTCTTTGAGAAGGGTGTCACCCCGGCGCTTTGGGTTGCACAAGGAACAGCCAACGCCAACAAGTAATCTTTAGATAACCTGCATAAAAAGCGAACAGGGTTATTCCCTGTTCGCTTTTATCAATTTAGAATAGAATGTCTGGAAGCAGGATGACATTTTAATGGAGTGAATCAATATGGCGACCCTGGCTGCACCGGTACCCTCCCCGAATAAATTAAAATTCTTTAAATTCCGCCGAGGCCTCCTCCCATATATGTATTTGTTACCAGCCTTTATCATCATGGGTGTCATCACTTTTTACCCCTTGGTGTTCCAGGTTATTATTTCTTTTTCCGACTTTCAAACCAAGGACCTGTTGCTTCAACTTGCGTCTCCAAAACTCCTTTGGATCGGGTTTCAAAATTACATAAATATATTTACGGGCGGCTTGCCAGTTCAAAACTTTGATTTCTTCCGCGTCCTGGCATATAACTTCTGGTGGGCAATTACCAACGTAGCCGTCCATTTGCCGGCGGGAGTATTGATCGCAGTCGCCCTCAACACCAACGGCTTATGGTTCAAACGCCTTTATCGCGCCATTTATATCCTCCCAGTCGTCATCCCACCCCTGGTGGTCGCAACCATCTGGAGGAATATTTTCGACGAACAATATGGAGCCATGAATCAACTCTTGACCACCATTGCCCATTGGGTTGGCTCCATAGATCCTGTAAGGATTCGCTGGTTGTTTGAATATAAACCCCCCATACCCTGGCTTCTTCCCTTTGGGCTGGGCGCCCTGCCACTGGCTTACTACGCCATGATGATAGCCAACTTCTGGCTGGGGTGGCCATTTATGACCCTGGTGGCTACCGGCGCTCTTCAGAGTATCCCCAAAGATCTTTATGAGGCTGCTTCGATTGATGGCGCCTCCGGTGGGCAGCAATTTTGGAACGTTACCGTTCCTCTTCTACGTCCGGCAATGGTGCCCGCAGCCATTTATGGGTTTACCATGTCCTTCAACCTGTTTAGTTTCGTGTATTTCATGACTGGAGGAGGTCCGGCGCGTTCCACGGAAATCCTGGTCACTTTTGTATTTGACCTTGTTCGCAATCTCCGCTTGTACGGTGCTGCAGCGGCATTCTCGGTGATCATTTTTGTTGTTGCCCTGTTAGTTTTCCTGGTTACCAACCTTATTACACGTGCCACCGAAACATATTCGGAGTGAATCCATGACAGCATATCCTCTCCAAGTGAAAAAGAAGAATTTCATCGTCCGGTTCTTTACAATGAACACATCCAGGGAGGTGGGAGGGCGAAAGCTGCCCCTTTGGCGTCAGATCATGCTCCAACTGCTGGTCCTGTTGATTGCCTTCGAGGTGTTGTTTCCCATCATGTACATTGTCACCCTGTCGTTCAGTTCAAAGACGGTTCGCCCCTCCTCCCTTCAATTATTTCCAAAAGAATTATCTTTGACTGCTTACAAACAGGTGCTTGATCACCCCACTGCAAATCCTGTTTCTTTTGCAGTGCTCCTGCGAAATAGTTTCCTGCTTTCCTTCAGCGTTGGATTCGTTGCCGTTACAATCGCAATCCTCGCGGCATATGCCTTCTCAAGGTTTAAATTCAAACTTCGCCAAGTCTTGATGATCCTCGTGTTCATCCCTCTCCTGATGCCCACGGTCGGTTTATCCACACCTCTATTTCTATTATTGAACAGCCTGCGAGTATATCGCTGCGGGGCAGGGATATCAATTACCCCCTTTACTGCCTGCATCCAAGGCGGGGCCACACTTTTATTCAATCTGCGTGATTCATTGTTCGGAGTGGGCATCGCCATGACTGCAGGTGCCCTTCCCTTCGCAGTCTGGATCTTAAAGGGTTATATTGATACCATTCCCCTGGAACTCGAAGAGGCAGCAAAGATCGATGGAGCTGACTCCAACCAGGTATTCTTTAATATCGTACTCCCACTGGCTGTCCCGCAACTGGCAGTTACCTTTTTCCTGGGATTTATCGGTTACTGGCAGGAATTCACCATGCCATGGTTATTCCTGACCAAGCCCCAGGACTATACCTTGTCGATGACTCTGTATAACATGGTCGGACAATACGCCAGCAGCATACCCTGGAACAGATTCGCGGCGATGTCGGTGATCGTTGCCTTGCCGGTCGCGATCATTTACGTCATATTGCAAAAACAAATTGTCAGCGGCCTGACTGCCGGTGGAATTAAAGGTTAGACAGATATAACGGGCGGCTCGAAAAGCCGCCTTGTTTTTCTTTTCCCCAAGGTGTATTGTGAAACGAATTATCCCTTATCTCCTTTTGATTGGGATCTTTTCAGCCTGTGCCCCGGTAACTGCCACGGTTCCAACCCAGAATAGTTGGTGGCGAGATTCGGTTTTTTATGAGATCTTCGTCCGTTCCTTTTGCGATTCGAATAGTGATGGAATCGGGGATTTCAACGGGATCACCTCGAAATTGGATTATTTACAGGGACTTGGCATCACCGGAATATGGCTGATGCCTATTAACCCCTCTCCTTCGTATCACGGTTATGATGTACTGGATTATTACACTGTAAACCCGCAGTACGGAACCCTGGATGATTTTAAGAATCTGGTGGCCCAAGCCCATGCCAGGGGGATACGGATCATCATTGACCTGGTCCTGAACCATACCTCCAGCCGGCATCCATTTTTTATCGACGCCAACAGCAGCCCTCAATCTCCTTACCGTAATTGGTACATTTGGGCTGATTCCTCCCCCGGGAACCATTGGCATTCAGGGAAGGTGGGTTATTATTATGCTTATTTCGGGGGTGAAATGCCTGACCTTAATTATACAAACCCGGCGGTAACTGCAGAGATCGATAAGGTGGTTAAATACTGGTTGAAAGATATCGGGATAGATGGTTTCCGGGTTGACGCAGTCAAAGACCTGATCGAAGAAGGCCCGAAACTTGAAGATACCTCCAGCACACACGCCTGGCTAAAGAATTTCTATGCCATGTATAAAGCTGAAAATCCGGAGGCATATACGGTCGGTGAAATATTTGGAGCGGGTGCTTTTGGAGCCAAGGGTTATACCGGGAATCAGCTAGACCAGGTGTTTAATTTTGAAATGGCAAGTGGGTTTTCGAACAGTGCTCTGGGAGGATCGAACACTGGGATTAACAGTGCCATTTCCTTCGCCTTGAAGGACATGCCCAATGGCAATTACGCGACATTCCTAGCGAATCACGACCAGAACCGGATTATGAGCACTCTTAACGGAAACCTGGGGAAGGCGAAAGTGGCAGCCACCCTAATGTTAACTTCCCCCGGAACACCCTTCATCTATTATGGTGAGGAAATCGGGATGCAAGGTAAAAAACCGGATGAGGATATCCGCCTACCAATGCAATGGAGTGGAGCAGTGAACGCGGGTTTCACTTCAGGTGTTCCATGGCGGGAACCCGGGGATAATTACCGACAGGCTAATGTTGCTGCCGAGGAAATAGATCCGGAATCCCTTCTTTCACACTATCATAATTTATTAAAGATCCGGGTTCAGCATCCTGCTTTACGTTCCGGCAGCATTACGACAGTCATTTCAAATAATACGGGTGTATTCGCTTCGATCCGTGATGGCGCCAATGAAAAAATCCTTGTCATCGTTAACTTGACAAAGAATCCGTTATCCAACTACAAATTAAGCCTTAATTCAACCATACTGCCCGATGGCACGTATCAAATGGATTCCCTTCTTGGCTCATCACTGGGAACCACGCTGACGATTGATGCGGGTCAATTTAATAGTTCGCAGGGGTTGGGAGACGTATCTCCTTACAGCACATACATCATCTTGATCACCCGCAAGTAATTTTGGGTCGGTTTATTTCCTGGATAATTTATATACCGCAAGACTTGGAGATATTATCCATTAAAACTGATTTATCCCATGAAGATTCTAAAAACCCTTAAACCATTTATCCGGATTATCGCGATCTTGGGGGTGATTGCCTTCGCGTGGTCACTGCGCTGGTATGCAGTTAAGACTCTTTCTCCAGACTATGACGAGGATGATTACCTGCGTGCTGCACAGCAATTCGCAGCGTTAATTCGCTCTGGTGACTGGCACGGGTTTATGGATACGAATTACCGCCAGGAACATCCACCCTTGTCGAAGATTGTATTCGGAGTCAGTATTCTTCCTGCTCCATCGGCACCGCTCCTCCCCGACAGACCAACTTCAGCGGAACCCGACCAGACCCTGCCCAGGCAGCAATTGCTCGATGCCCGTACATCCAGCGCAGTCCTCGGCACATTGACCGTGGCGCTGGTTTCGCTTGTCAATCCATTGGCAGGGTTTTTCCTTTCAGCGCATGCTTTTACCATCAAATATACTGCCCAGGTCATGTTGGAAGCGCTGCCTGCATTCACCAGTCTCGCCATGGTGATTTGCTATCTCCAATGGAAAAAAAGAGGTCTACGAAAGGTTAATCCCTGGATCATATTATCAGCCATTTTCCTTGGTTTAACCGCGGCATCGAAATATATTTATTGTGTCATAGGAATTGCAGTTTTAATTGACTGGTGCATGACATGCAGGGAGAAAAATAATCTAAAGGATTTCTTCCCCATCGCTTTATTGTGGGGATTTCTGGCACTTTTTGTGTTTTTTGCTGCCGATCCATATCTTTGGTCAAGCCCAATATTACGCTTAAAAGAATCAATTTTCTACCACTTTGGGTATTCCACGGGAGCTTCCGAGGTTAAAAATGCCAATTTCCCGTTCTTCCAGTCCCTGGTCTATTTAAACACCTCACCTGCTGCCCTGGGTTGGCAGTCCACAGCATTCCCTGTGGCGCTTGATACCCCCATTTTATTTCTGGCTTTGTTTGGTCTTGTGACACTTTGGAGAAAACAAAGAGTTTATGTGCTTTGGCTGGGTATCGGATTCCTGTTCTTGTTTCTTTGGCCAGCCAAGTGGGCACAATATGTTCTGGTTGTTACAGCACCTCTTTCGCTGGCGGCCGCCGAGGGATTGATTAATCTTGTATTTCGACCCGTTCAAGGTTGGTTGTCAAGGCGCAAAGAAAAAATCCTTCGGGCGCAAACCAGCCTTCCAATTGACCAGCCCATTTCATTTTCCAGCATCGTCCATAACTTATTGACCCGGCCAAAAACAAAAATAAACCCGCGAAGCCGGGGCAATTTTGCAGACCTGCGCAGGGCGCTACCATGGTTGATGACCGGGTTGCTAGTCTTCAGTATCCTGACAATATTTCCGTTAATTTTCCAATTTGGTGTTTCGCTTACCAATTTCAGCACCACGTCCATTCGCGATGGATTTCATGGTGGACTCTGGCGCGCAATCTGGGGCGGGTTGAGCGGTCAAATTCCAAAGGCACCTCTATCAA
Source organism: Anaerolineales bacterium UBA877 (assembly GCA_002294405.1). The sequence continues at coordinate 54,772 of DBFP01000011.1, forward strand.
TGCTTGGGTCGGGCACCCAGGTCAATTTTATGGGCTTGGCTGCCTACCTGCCGGTGGTCAACTATATAACCGGGAATGGCGTACTGATATTTAACCTGATTTGGACCGTGCTTTCGGTATTTTTGCAAGCCGGGCTGGGACTGGGCACGGCACTCCTCCTATGGCAGAGAGGTATCCGGTTTGGAAGATTTTGGCAGGCAGTATTCATCCTACCCTGGGCCATCCCCGAAATGATTGGTGCCTTGATGTGGTGGAATGTTTTCGAACCGGATTGGGGCTGGCTGAGCCTGGCGGTGAAAACCTTTGGTCAAAATATACCCTTTGGTTTCTTTGTGGGTTGGCATCAAAGTCCCAACCTTTGGCTGGCTGTATTGTTGATTCCTGCTGTGTGGTATGGCTTTCCCTTCATGATGTTGGCTGCAAGCGCCGGTTTAAAAATGATCCCCCCGGATGTGTACGATGCATCTGCAATCGATGGGAGCAATTCCTGGCAGACTTTCCGATTTGTAACCTGGCCATTATTAATGCCATTAATTGTTCCAGCCCTGGTTATTCGGTGTATTTTTTCCTTCAATCAATTTTATCTTTTCCAGGCATTTGGGATTTCCAATGGCTCCCTGGCTACACTTTCTTACAATGTCTTCAAGGAAAATGGGCAATTTGCAATTTCAGCGGTGATAAACATAATTACCGTTATCATCCTGATCGGCTTCGTGGCGATTTTATATCGGAAAAGCAACGCCGGCGAGGGAGTGACTTATGCGTAAAATCCCCTTTTGGAGACAGGTCCTGACCCAAATTTTACTTTTTTTCATCAGTTTATTTGTCATTGTGCCGATTTGGGGAATAGCCAGGCTGGCCTTTGATGGGTCTCTGAAAGGGAGACCCACCGAATTTCATCTCTTTCCCAAACTATTTTCATTTGATACATTTTTAAAGGTGCTCAACCGGCCTTATCAATCGGTGGAATTTATACTTCTTCTCAGGAACAGCCTTCTTGTTTCGATTAGCGCAGCCTTGATCGCCATTGTGTTGGGTGCCAGCCTGGCTTATGCCTTTGCACGGTTTCGTTTCCCAGGCCGCCAGCCTGGACTATTTATCATTGTGCTTACCTCTATCCTGCCTGCCATTGGTTTTGCCACACCTTTATACATCCTTTTGAGTTTACTGGGTATTCGGGCGACTCTTCTGGGCCTTATCATCGTATATGCCGCATTTTCCATGCCTTTTTGCATCTGGAATATGCGAGTTGCATTCCAGTCTATTCCCAAAGAATTGGAGGAAGCCGCTTTTCTTGATGGCGCGGGGAATTTTACCAGCTTCTGGAATATCACCTTTCCGCTCGCGATTCCATCCGTCGCTGTTGCGGGATTGATCGCCTTCTTAATGTCTTATTCTGAATTCGCGATTGGGTGGTTGTTTGTTGAAAAACCCGCCACGGTAACCTTGTCCATGGCCATTTATGCCATGGTTCAAAATCAATACCTGGGCGGCGCCCAACCCTGGAGTTATTTGGGTTCGTTGGCGCTGATCATGTCCATCCCTGTCGTGGTCGTTTTCTTGATCCTTCAGACCAGCTTATTCGAGCGCATGGTGTTTGGGAATATTGGAGAATGAGGCTTCTTTTCTCCGGGAGTGAACGGGTGAAAAAAATCCTTCAGATTTCGACCGACCTGATGATCTTGGCGATATTGCTGTCAGCCTCCTTCTCACTCATCACGACCCCTGCCACCGTCGCTGCCATTGCTCCAAATCCAAATTCTGTCACCATCGCTGGCACCATGCAGTCTGAATTGGGTTGTCCTGCAGACTGGATGCCATCATGCGATAAAACATTCCTGACCTATGACGCAGAAGATGATATTTGGCAGGGTGTGTTTGAAATTACCCCCAACAATGATCAGGATAAAAAAGGTCCGCGTTATAAGGCAGCGCTCAACGGCTCCTGGGATGAAAATTATGGAATGAACGCTGCTGGCGGAGGTGCGGATATTCCCCTTATTGTATCAACTTCAACCCAGGTTAAATTCTATTATGATCATAAAACACATTGGGTCACAGAAAATTTCAATAATCCTATTGTTGTGGCAGTTGGTGATTTTCAGGTCCAGCTAGGATGTAAGCAGAATAAAGATGCCGGATGCCTGCGATCATGGCTGGAGGATCCGGAAGGCGACGGTTCGTATACTTTCGTGACCAAAGCTCTCAAAAAAGGAATATATAATGTCAACCTGGCACTCAACGAAACAGACCAAAACGTTGTTGGATCACCACAATCCTTCAATGTTAATACCGATGGTGACGAAATCTACTTTGGATATGACACTGTGAAAAAAGAACTCGTCATCAGCACAACCGGTGCTCCAAAGGGTAGCCTGGCCAAACTCCAGGCTCATTGGGTGAACCAGGATACTTTGTTGTGGAACATTACCGGGTCACCAAGATATAAATATTCGCTATATTACTCGCCAGATGCAACTCTTACTCTCACGTCAGATGGCGTTCAAGGGGGAGTTGAAATTCCCCTGTCTTACAGCCAACCCGGTCCTGGGGGAGACGTGTTTCAGCGTAATTCATACCTTGCTGGATATACTGCATTTAAAATCAATCGAGCTGATTTCGGTAAGATTCCTGAAGCTCTCAAAGGGCAAGTGGCGGTCATTTCACGTGATGAAAATGGCAGGGTTGTAGATGCGACCGGAGTCCAGATTTCGGGTGTCTTGGATTCGTTGTATACATATACCGGTTCTCTGGGCGTATCCTGTAAACGATCCACCCCCACTCTTCGTTTATGGGCACCCACCGCCAAATCGGTTGTATTACATCTTTTTGAGGATGCTACATCGCCAACCAGTTTCACGGTTCCAATGACCGTTGACGATCAGACCGGGGTTTGGGTCGCGACTGGAAAGGCCAGTTGGCAAAACAAATTCTATTTATATGAGGTTAAAGTATATGTCCCTTCAACAGGAAGAATAGAAACAAACCTGGTGACAGACCCGTATTCCTTCAGTATTTCAATGAACAGCCTGCGAAGCCAGATCGTTGATTTAAAATCCACCGCACTCAAGCCCCAAGGCTGGGATAAACTCCAGAAACCTTCCCTGGCAGCACCGGAAGATATTGTCATTTATGAATTGCACGTTCGCGATTTCAGCATTCATGATCAATCGGTGCCGATTGGGTTGCGGGGCACCTACCTGGCATTCACGGTAAACAATTCAGATGGCATGAAACACCTTTCTGCTTTGGCTCAGGCGGGGTTAACTCATATTCATCTTTTACCCAGCTTCGATTTTGCCAGTATTAATGAAGATAAATCCACATGGCAAACCGTCGATGAAACCTTGCTGGCCACTTTTCCCCCAGCCTCAGACCGGCAGATTAATGCCGTGGATGCAATCAAGGGGCAGGATGGTTTCAACTGGGGTTATGACCCGTACCATTTCACCGTGCCTGAAGGCAGTTATGCCACTAATCCAAATGGAAATCCACGCATTGTCGAATTCCGGAAGATGGTCATGGGACTGAACCATGCCGGCTTGCGTGTAGTGATGGATGTGGTCTACAACCATACCTCTGAAAGCGGACAAAGCCCAAAATCCGTGCTTGATAAAATCGTCCCCGGTTATTATTACCGCCTGGACCCAAGTGGAAAGGTTGAAAAAAGCACCTGCTGCGAGAACACTGCCACCGAACACAATATGATGGAAAAACTGATGGTGGACTCGATCGTCACCTGGGCACGGGAATACAAAGTGGACGGCTTCCGGTTCGATCTCATGGGTCATCATATGCTCAGTAACATGCAAGCGGTACGTTCTGCACTGGACGCGCTGACGATTCGCAGGGATGGGGTGGATGGAAAATCGATCTATATCTACGGTGAGGGGTGGGATTTTGGAGAAGTTGCCAACAATGCGCGCGGCGTGAATGCCTCCCAACTGAATATCGCTGGAACAGGCATCGGTGTTTTCAATGATCGGCTGCGCGATGCAGTTAGAGGCGGTAATCCTTTTAGCGACCCGCGCGAGCAGGGCTTTAGTACAGGGCTTTTCATTGACCCCAATTCATCGGAAAGCCGCACCTCCCCTGACCAGGAGGATAAACTTAACGACTATACCGATTGGATTAAACTCGGNNCAGGAAAACATTATTTACGTTTCTGCGCATGATAATGAAACCGTGTTCGACGCGATCCAACTCAAGGCTCCCGCAGGCACCACCCCAGGCGATCGGATAAGGATGAATAATCTCGCGTTAAGCATCCCCATGTTCAGCCAGGGGATTCCTTTCTTCCATGCAGGAGACGATATCCTGCGTTCCAAGTCGCTTGACCGCAATTCATATGATTCCGGTGATTGGTTCAATAAACTTGATTTCACCTATCAATCAAATAACTGGGGGGTGGGTCTCCCTGGAGAGGGGCGGGATCGCTGGGAAATATTCCGCCCACTGCTTGCTGATCCAAGACTTCTTCCTTCCAAGGCAGAAATCCTAAAAACATCAGATATTTTCCGCGAGTATCTGCAGATTCGGAAAAGCTCACCGCTCTTTCACCTGCAGACCGCAGATAATATTGAGCACTCCCTGACTTTTCTAAACACTGGACCGTCCCAGATCCCCGGTTTGATAGTCATGCACTTGACCAATGTGAATGACCTTGATCAGAATTTCAGGGATGTCGTAGTCCTGTTCAATGCCAATAAGGATGCCCTCTCTTTCGTCGACCGTGATTTCATTGGCCAGGAATATACCCTGCATCCCGTTCAGCAAGAATCGGTTGACCCACTTGTG
>DBFP01000021.1 GCA_002294405.1 Anaerolineales bacterium UBA877
ACTCGCAATTGGTCACCGTGTAATATATTTCAACTTAAAAAAAAAGGTACTCTGCAAATTAGAGTACCTTTTTTTCATTTACCAGGTCTGGTATTAATCGATCTTTTGCAAGGATAATCTTATGGAAGGGCATAATCCATTTCAATGCACTATAATTGCATCATCCTTTCCCCAATGGAATTGGTAATTTTATTGGTCGCTTTTTAATGGAGGTCAGAAGATGAAGCTCGACGGCATCACCCTTCAACACCTTCGCATGCCGCTGGTATCCCCTTTTGAAACCTCATTCGGGGTAACCGCTGATCGCGAATGCATATTAATATCCATCCATTTTAATGGGTTGACCGGGTATGGGGAATGTGTCGCCGATCGAGATCCGGGTTATTCATACGAAACGGTGGGCACCGCCTGGCATATTCTAAAAGATTTTATTTCGCCGGTGATGCTTGGAAATAATGTTGACACCGCTGAAGATTTCCAGGCCCTCATCGAGCAGATCCGCGGGCACCATTTGGCGAAAGCGGGAATGGAAATGGCACTTTGGGATCTGCGCGGCAAACTGGAGCACTGCTCTCTGAAAAATATGTTGGGCGGAGTTAGGGATCGGGTGGCTGTCGGAGTTTCCGTGGGTTTGCAAGCGTCACCCGAATTATTGGTAAAAACAGTTGAAAAATACCTTGAGGATGGATATCAACGAATAAAAATAAAAATCAAACCCGGGCGGGACGTGGGTGATACCGCGGCAGTCCGCAACGCTTTCCCGAAAATAAAACTCCAGGTGGACGCCAATTCAGCGTTCAGCCTGGAGACCTGGGAGAGCTTGAGACCACTGGATGCCATGGATCTGTTGCTGATTGAACAACCTCTCCATGAAGATGATATCTGGGATCACCGGGTAGTACAAAAAGCATTCCGGACTCCGATTTGTCTGGATGAAAGCATTCTCACTCCCCGGCATGCACGATATGCATTGGAAATGGAAGCCTGTAAAATCATCAATATTAAAGCCGGGCGCGTTAGCGGCATCAGCCAGGCAGTCGCCATTCATGATCTGTGTCGTGACAAGGGGATACCCGTATGGTGCGGGGGGATGCTGGAGACAGGGGTGGGACGGGCATCGAATCTGGCTTTGGCATCCCTTCCTGGGTTTATCCTGCCGGGGGATATTTCAGCTTCAAATCGATATTATGCCGAAGATATTATCGAAGAGAGTTTTTCCCTTAACCCGGGGAGCACAATCGATGTGCCGGATGGAGTCGGTTTGGGGGTCACGATTAACCAAGACAGCGTGAAGAAATATTCCTTGGAAGAATTGCGCTTGAAAGCTGATTAAGAGGCATCAAGTGGGAAACAATAAAATTGTGTGGCGTTTGATCGGTATTTCATTTGCTCTTTTTTTTTCAGCCTGTGGAGCGATGAATCGAGGACCGGTATCAGGCATTGATAATTCCACATCGACTGCCATGTTTGGTACGGCTTCCGTAACCCCTTTCCAACCTGAAGGTTATATATCCACTCCATCTCCATCTTCAATAGTTATCACAGCCAGTCAACAAACTCAATCGCCCACTTTACAAACTATTTGGATCTCTCCCGCAGCTCCAAAATTATTACGCCAGCAAGTCATTGAATCCGGTTACTCACTGGCAGAAGATGCGTTCAGTTCAACTTTTCAAGTGGAAGTATCGCAAATAACGGAACCCCGCTCAACTACCTGGGTATACGTGCTCGTGGCGCCGTTTCCCACAATTGCGGATGGAATTTTGTTTTCTGATTTGAAAAATGCCTGGGACGGTACCATCATGGGGCTGTTTAGCGGACAAAGACTGTGGATGGAAGAAACAACCCTGGCTGCGTTCAGCAGCCTGTGGGGGGCACCAGTCCCAGGGTTTGTGGCAGTCGCACCCGGAGACCAGTTACTAGACATTACTTGGACTGAGCGCACCGCCTGGGCTATCGTCCCATTTGAAGAAATTAATCCGCGCTGGAAAGTCATCAGTGTAGATGGACAATCTCCCATCCATAATGATTTCAATATGGAATCCTATCCGCTCAAGATCAATTTCAGTATCCACCCGGATGGATTCACAACCATTACCTCAAACCGGGATCCCAATAAATTGACCGTCCTGGCGATGACTGGTACCACAGCCCTGGTGCGTGCCACTGCCGACCGGATGGAACGCAAAGGGTTGCTTTATCCGGGTGAAGAGATCCGATCAGTTTTAAGGGCAGCGGATATTACCCATGTCAGTAACGAAGTTTCATTTGTGACCAATTGTCCCACACCCAATCCATGGACCAGCAGCCTTCGATTTTGCAGCGATCCCCGCTATATTGTCCTGCTTGAAGATGTGGGTACGGATGTCGTGGAATTAACCGGCAATCACCTGCTTGATTATGGCCCGAAACCTTTCTTGACCACTCTCGATTTATATGACCAGCATGGTTGGAAATACTTTGGCGGTGGGAGGGATTTACAAGCATCACTGCAACCCACCTTGATGGAAGACCATGGGAATCACATTGCTTTTATTGGCTGTAACCTAGTGGGCCCGGCAGATGACTGGGCATCGAACAGCCTTCCCGGTTCAGCACCCTGTAATTTTGAGGAGTTGGTGACAGACATTGGTAATCTGCGATCAGCGGGGTACTTACCGATCATGACATTCCAGTATAACGAGTATTATCAGGCCAATCCCACGGATTATGAGCAGCGAGATTTTTTACAGATGGCATCCGCGGGGGCGGTTATCGTGAGCGGCAGCCAGGCGCATGTCCCAGCGGCGATGGGGTTTTCAGGGGATTCTTTCATCCATTACGGACTGGGAAACTTGTTTTTCGACCAGATGTCCCATGAGATGCCTGATGGAAGCATCATTTATGACACTCGAAATGTATTTGTCGACCGTCATGTTATATACGACGGGCGTTACATAAACACCGAATTATTATCTTACATAATCGAAGACTATTCTCGACCGCGCCCAATGACGCAAACCGAACGGCGCATATTTTTACAGAACATATTCAACGCTGCCGGGTGGTAGGCGAGTAAATCGCCTAGGTAGAAATGAAATTCCATAATATTTCGTTAGTAAATTCCCCCGGTTGCCGGTTTGGTCCGGTGATCCTCNNGGAGGCATTAAGCTTAATATCTTCGTTGACCACCACCGCTACCGGGTCCGCGACGGCTCTTTCCACCACCGGGTCCGCCCCTGCCGTAACCGCCGCCGGGTCCACCCCGTCGATCACCATAACCACCGCCGCCAAAACTGCGTTCTTCCCTCGGTCGTGCCAGGTTAACTTTCAAGGGGCGATTTGCCAGCGAATAGCTGTTGAACATCTGGATGGCCTTTTCAGCCTCGCTCTGGTTGCTCATTTCAATGAAGGCGAAACCCTTTGATTGACCTGTGTCTCGATCCTTGATCAGAGCCACCGATGCAACTGTTCCTGCCTGGGCAAACAGTTCCCGAAGATCTTCCTCTTTCGTATCGTAGGACAAGTTGCCAACATATATTTTAGTTTCCATCCGTATCTCGTCTCCTTCTGACTAGGGCAGCGGGTTAAGAAAAAGCCGACCGTCTTGTACAGGTCTGGCGGTCAATCCACACACAAATCCTTCTGCAAGTGCGCATATTCTAACACAAATCCCTCTTAACTGACGGCGGGCTGGCTATTGTCCGACCGGAAGAGTAAAACCCCCATCGACAACAATCACCTGTCCCCGGATCATAACAGCTGCAGGAGAACAAAGAAAGCCCACCACTTGAGCCACCTCGTCGGGAGTCACCAACCGGCCAGCTGGAGTGGCAGCGATGGCTTTTTTCAAGACGCTTTTATCGGCTAGTTGATCGAAATGCTTCAGCGCATCTGTCTCAACGATACCCGGGGAAACCGCATTGACGATGATGTTTTTTGCTGCCAGTTCTACAGCCAGGTAGCGGGTGAGGCTTTCTATGGCAGCCTTGCTGGCGCCCACCGCCACGTAATCCGGCAGGACCCGGCTGGACCCTGCACTGGTAATGGATACAATTTTCCCTCCCCCCTGCTTTTCCATCAACGGGACAGCACGTTGGGCTGCAAATAACAGCGAACGGGCGTTGATGTTCATCGTCCAATCCCAGCCTTTCGGCTTTTGCCCCATCGCCGGACGGTTGTACCCTGAAGCGGCATTATGAACATATATGTCAAGCACTCCAAAAGCCGCCTCGGTTTCATAAAATAAGCGCTTGATGTCCTCCAGTTCACCCATATCCGCTTTAACCAGGAGGGCGCGTTGTCCAAGCACCTCGATCTCATGAACTGTTTCTTCCGCGGGAGCGCGGTTGCGAAAGAAATTCACGACGATATTGGCGCCATTCCTGGCAAAGTACAAGGCAATGGCGCGACCAATCCCGCGCCCCGAACCCGTGATCAACGCAACCTTGTTCTTGAAAAGTGTCGATTCCGGCATGCGTTCTCCTTATTGTTCTGTTGCACGACCGAGTATAACATGGGGATTATTCCATTTTTCCTGGGATAAAAGCATTGGATTTATTGGTAATGAAGAAAGATAATTGTCATGGATATATACTTAAAAACGTACTTGCCGCTTCCCTGAGAAATTCGGTATGTACCTACTGAAGATAGCTGCTGGTTCCAGTCGAAAGGTTTAGTTTACCCCACGGATAAACTGATATTATGATACGATTCGGAAAACATCCAAGAGGTTTCCATGGTTGACATTTCTGATTCGGATATTCTGTCGCTTTCAAGGGAGCATGTATTCTGGACCTGGTCGGCCCAAGCCAAGGTCGATCCCATCCCGGTTAAACGCGCCGAGGGAGTCTATTTCTGGGACACCTCCGGCAAACGCTACTTGGATTTCAACTCGATGACCATGTGCGTGAATATTGGTCATGGTAACCAGCGGGTGATCGAAGCCATGGTAGACCAGGCTCGTGAATTACCTTATGCCGCCCCCGGCATGGCAACCCGCATCCGGGCCCTTGCCAGCAAAATGGTCGCACAGGTATCCCCCGGCGGTGCATTGAAAAAGGTACTCTTCACCCTGGGCGGGGCGGATGCCAACGAGAATGCTATTAAACTGGCACGCGGCTACACAGGACGCTTCAAGATCCTTGCCCGATACCGTTCTTACCACGGTGCCACTGCCGGAGCCATGGCTCTCACCGGTGACCCGCGCCGGGTTGCCTGGGAACCGGGTCTTATGCCCGGCGTGGTGCACTTTCTTGACCCGTATCGATACCGCTCCACATTCCACCGTACCAATGCGGATATATCAGAGCAGGAGTTTTGCCAGGATTATTTAAATCACCTTGAAGAGATCATCCGCTACGAAGGTCCCGGGACGATTGCTGCCGTACTGATCGAATCGGTAACCGGGACGAACGGCATCATCATTCCTCCGGATGGATATCTGCAGGGACTGCGCGCCTTATGTGACCGGTATGGGATCGTCATGATCGCAGATGAAGTGATGAGCGGTTTTGGACGCACTGGGAAATGGTTCGGGGTGGACCATTGGGGGGTTGTACCAGACATCATGACCATGGCAAAAGGACTCACCTCAGCCTATGCCCCTCTGGGTGCAGTGGCTATGAAACCCGAGATCGCCCGGGCGTTTGATGAACATGCGTTTGAAAGCGGGCTGACCTACACCTCCCACCCGGTGTCCCTTGCAGCCGCAGTGGCAAACATCCAGGTCATAAAAGATGAGCGGATCGTTGAACATGCCGCTGAAATGGGACCGGTGTTGCATAAATTGCTGGCGGACTTGGGAGAGAACCATCCCTCTGTGGGGGAAGCGCGGAACATCGGATTATTCGGTGTCCTCGAGCTGGTTAAGAACCGCGAGACAAAGGAACCGATGGCTCCGTGGAACGGTTCTTCTCCTGAAATGGTTTCCTTCCGCAAGTATTGTGCAGATCACGGTCTCTACTTTTATACCCACTGGCACACGGTGTTGATCATTCCTCCATTGATCATCAGCGAAGATCAATTGAAGGAAGGCGCTGCCATTCTGGACAAGGCGTTGGAGATCACGGATAAGGCAACACAGTAAAATAATTTCGGCTCATGTTGACAGGGGGGAGACTCCAAAAATGATAATGTGCTACAAAAGGGCGGGTATTTCCATTAATTAGAATTAATGTTTATTTTGGTTTGATCATCGCCTTTGGGCTGACGACCCTGTCGAATTCCTCTGCACTTATAAAACCACCTCCAACTGCTTCTTCCCGCAGGGAGGTGCCATTCTTTAATGCCAATTTTGCGATCAAGGCTGCCTTGTCGTAACCGATATGGGGTGACAGCGAGGTGACCAGCATGAGAGATCTTTCAAGCAGCTCAGCGATCCGCTGGCGATTGGGCTTAATTCCCACGATGCAGTGATCGGTCAGGCTCATGACCGCCTCCCCAAGCAGGCGGATGGACTGCAACACGTTGTAAGCGATGACAGGTTTAAATGCATTGAGTTCCAGGTGCCCCTGGGAACCGGCAAATGTGACCGTGGCGTGGTTGCCCATCACCTGTGCGCAAACCATGCTCATGGCCTCGCATTGGGTTGGATTTACCTTCCCGGGCATGATGGAAGAGCCGGGCTCATTCTCCGGCAGGGATATTTCGCCGAGTCCGGAACGTGGACCGGAGGCAAGCAAGCGGATATCATTGGCAATCTTGTAGAGACCCACCACGATGGTGTTCAATACCCCCGATATCTCCACCATGGCGTCGTGGGCAGCCAATGCTTCGAACTTGTTGGGAGCCGAGGAGAAAGGCAGGTGCGTGAATTTTGCCACTTCCCGGGCAAATTTCCGGTCAAAACCGGCTTTGGCGTTTAAACCCGTACCAACCGCAGTACCGCCTTGTGCCAGTGGGTACAGCCGCTTAAGGCTGTCGTTTATCCTGTCGATTCCCAGGCTCACCTGGGCGGCGTAACCGGAAAATTCCTGTCCCAAGGTAAGCGGGGTGGCATCCTGTAAATGGGTCCGTCCGATCTTGATGATGTCATTCCAGGCTTCGGATTTTTCCGTTAGAACCTGGTAAAGATGCCTCAGTGCAGGAATGAGAACAACTTTCAATTGTTCCACCGTGGCGATGTGCATGGCTGTGGGGAAGGTATCGTTTGATGATTGGCTGAGATTGACATGATCGTTCGGATGGACAGGGATTTTGGATCCCATGACTCCACCCAGCCGATGGTTGGCCAGGTTGGAAATCACCTCGTTTGCGTTCATATTGGATTGCGTCCCGGAACCTGTCTGCCAGATGACCAGGGGGAAATTATCATCCAATTTGCCATCGATCACATCCAGCGCTGCATCCGCGATCGCTTTTCCGATTTTGTTATCAATGGTATTCATGGAGATATTTGTTATTGCTGCACAGCGCTTGACGATTCCCAAAGCGCGGATTAAAGATCGGGGAAGGTGTTCTTCCCCGATAATAAAATTCTCGAGTGAACGCTGCGTCTGTGCACCCCAATATTTGTCCGCCGGCACGCTGATTTCCCCCAAGGAATCAGTTTCTATGCGTGTATTCATCACATTATTATTCATGCTTACCTCTGTTTCAATATCTCATACAATGCAGAGACGGTTTTCCAGTTGCGGGTCGTGGCTGATACCTTTAACTTCCGTTCAAAGAAATTATTGGATAATTTTGTCCTGCCATACCCATTTTGACATAAAAGATAAACTTCTCTCTCGATAATCAGGAATTCGTCATTGTTGATTTTACTGGTTTGTTGGGGATCTGAAGTGCTTAAGAGATTGCTAATCGTGGATTCTGGTGGGATTTGGAATAAGAAGGTAATGTACAGTTTTTCGGGGTCCCCATTTCTTTTGGTGATAAATGGATTGCCTTCCTTGATTTTCATAAAACTATTTTTGTCGCGCAGCAGCACCTGGACACTTGATCCAAAGGATTGAGTAATTCCAGCTTCAATGCTTCTGGCAAGGAGGAAAGGATTTTGTTCCGGGCTGTCGAATACCACGTTCCCGCTCTGGAGATAAAGTACCAAATTCTCCAAATTCAATGATTCGTAGAGCTGCTTAAGGGCATGCATGCGTATCTTATTTTGACCGCTGACATTAATACCCCTCAAAAGCGAAACATAAGTTTTCATTCATTACTCCATTTGGATGACCTCACAGCGTGTCAAAAAAGATATTCTATCACTCACATCCTAATATTAATAAATATTTGATGAAAGTTGGGGGAAGAAGTTGCTAGTTTCTGTTTGTTATTAGCAAATGGACCATCGAAAACTTCGACCATCCTTTTGCTGCTCATTTCATATCAAGTTTCTGTTCCACACCTCCCGATGGGGTAAAATCAAGGCACATGAACCATTAAGGAGAGTTGCATGACGATTATTTTAGACGGTTCTTCACTGACTGTGGAAAAGCTCATTTCAATCGCCCGCTTCAGCGAAAAAGTGGAACTGGCTCCCGAAGCCATGGAACGGATCCAAATCTGCCGGGCAATGCTTGAAGAGAAGCTGGCAGCACACGAAATCATGTATGGCACCAACACCGGTATCGGTGAATTTTCAGAGAAGATCCTTTCCGACGAACAGGTGACTGAATTCCAAAAGTATCTCGTTTATAACCATGCCGCGGGGATCGGGGAACCAGTGCCTGTTGAGCAGGTACGCGCCGCTTTGGCAGGACGCATCAATGTCCATGCCCATGGGAATTCAGGCTGCCGTCCAGAAATCACCCTGACCCTGGTAGCGATGCTTAACAAAGGAGTCACACCGGTGGTGTGCAATAAAGGCTCCGTTGGTGCCAGCGGAGATCTGGCTCCAATGGCGCAAGCCATGCTCCTACTGATGGGGGAGGGAGAAGCCTTTTTTAAGGGGGAATTGCTTCCGGGTGGTGAAGCCATGGAACGGGCTGGGATTCCTGTCCCTGGTCTCCAGGCACGGGATGGGCTTGCAGCCATAAATGGTTCCAACCTTCTGACCGCCATGTCAGCCCTCCAAATATATGATATGGAACGCTTCCTCAAACAAGCGGAGATAGCCGCAGCAATGTCCATTGAAGCTCTGATGGGGAATCTCAGACCTTACAATACCAAGCTCCACGAGCTGCGGGGTTTCAAGGGCGCAATCGCTTCAGCCAAAAACCTGATGAAGGTGATCACCGGGTCCGACCTGACCACTGGAAAGGTAAAAACCAAGGTGCAGGACGCTTACTCGATGCGTTCAACACCCCAAGTCATTGGAGCAGCTCGTGATGCCATCGCTTTTGCCCGGTCACAGGTGGAGATTGAATTAAATGGTGTGGGCGACAACCCCATATTTGTCCCTGAGGATAAATTAACCTTGACGGGAGCGAATTTCCAGGGGTCACCTGTAGCCCTCCCGATGGACATGGCTGGGATTGCCATTACCATGGTTTGCGTGATGGCTGAACGTCGCCTGAACCGGTTAACCAACCCCGCGCTTTCACAAGGATTGCCAGATTTCCTGGCTCACGATCCGGGATTCTTCTCTGGTATGATGCTCAGCCAATACACCGCCGATCATCTAATCGTGGAGCAGCGCATTCTTTCAACACCGGCTAGCAACCAGTCAATCCCCGCCGCCGCTGACCAGGAAGATTTTGTATCGATGGGCATGAACACCGCACTAAAAAATGCGCAGATCTTGGAAAATGCCTGGGGAGTTCTGGGCATCGAGTTTATGGGAGCGGCCCAAGCCCTGGATTTCAGAGAATTCACACCCGGTAAGGGAACCCAGAAGGCGCGTGAAGTGATCCGAAAGCATGTCAAACACCTCGAAGTTGACCGACCGCTGTACCCGGACCATAATGCCATGAAATCACTCGTAAAATCAGGCGAGATTTTGGAAGCAGTAGAAAGAGAAATCGGATCCCTGGAATAAGTCGCCTTATTCTCAACGCATAAGGAATGAACCTTTTCATGGAGAACAGGCAACAATAGGAATCCTATATTCATTTTGAACATTATCACCCCATGCAAAAACTTTCCCAGCTAACCCGTACCTCATTCCTCCTGGCTTTTTTCTTCACATTTGACAAAGCCCTGGCATTTTTAAAAGCACTCCTATTCAACCGAATTGTCGGATTGGATGGGATGGGGATTTTTGGCGCCTCCAACAACATACCCGATTATCTTTCAGCCTTGCTGTCCGGAGGAGCGTTGGGAATGGCCTTTATCCCCATTCTAAGGGAATACATTGACAGGCAGGGTCGCCCGGCAGCCTGGGATTTGTTTTCACGGGTAATTAATTTGGCATTTCTCCTGACCGGGGCAGTTTCAGCAATCATCATTGCCCTAGCTGATCCCTTGGTGCGCTACATTATCGTCCCCCACTTTACCCCTGAAAACCAAGCGCTAACCATATCTTTGATGCGCCTCGATCTTTTTGCCATCCTTCTATTTTCCATTAGTGGATTGGTTATGTCGGGTTTACAAGCCAACAAGCATTTCCTTCTTCCTGCGCTGGCCCCTATTTTTTACAACCTTGGACAAATATTCGGAGTTACCATTCTAACCCCCAGCCAGGGTCTTCATCTTGGCTCGGTTGTCCTTCCTGCTTTTGGAATGGGACTTTATGGGATGGTCTACGGGGTCATCCTTGGGGCTGCCATGCACCTTTTAATCCAGGTCCCCGGACTTATCCGTTACCAATTTCATTGGCATCCGGTAATTGGGTTGAAAACAGCAGGTGTCCAGCGGGTGCTTATCCTGCTATGGCCGCGTGTGTTGACGATGGCCAGCATCCAGGCTTATTTTGTCGCCCGGGATAGTTTAGCCTCGCGCTACTCCAGCACCGGAGTTGGAGCGTTAAACCTCGGGTGGACGATACAACAGGTTCCAGAAACGGTGATTGGGACAGCCATAGCCATTGCCTTGCTGCCAACATTGGCGGAGTTGCTCAATGGGGATCACCTCGATGCCTTTCGTGAAACGGTAAACCGAGCCTTGCGAGTAATGCTGGCGTTAAGCCTACCCACTGCCATTCTCCTTTCCATCGGCATTCGACCGCTCGTGGCAGGTTTCTTTGGCTATGGAACAGGGCAGCTCGATCTGGTCACATGGTGCACTTGGGCTTTTCTTTTCGGCTTGCTGGGTGATGTTTGGCTGGAAACTGCCGTGCGATCATTCTATGCCAACCAGGACACACGCACCCCCCTGGTAGCCGCCTTCATCCAAGTGGTTTTTTTCATCTTGCTCGCCTGGTTGTTCTCCTCCTGGATTGGTCTGCCAGGCATCCCCCTGGCAGCGGCTCTAACATTCACAGTCCAGGCTGCAGCATTGCTTTTTCTCCAGAACCGGAAATTCCCCGGGTTACTGAAAATGAATGGAACCATTTTTAGGACCGCAGCCGGTGCCCTTGCCGGCGGAATGGTGGCATACATCGGAATGCACTTCTTGCCTTTCTCCGCCCCCATCGCTGCATTAGTCGCTCTGGGAGGCGGTGCCTTGGTGGTTTTACCTTTCATATGGAAAGAAGTGGCACTACTTCTGCGACTATAATCCTGGAGTATAATCGCCCCCATGCCTGATTCTGACATGAAAGAAATAAATCCAAGCGGGAATATAAATGACGCTCAGCCAATCCCTCCATCAGCAAATAATAATAATAATTTTCCACGCTGGTTGACTGCGACCTTCGTTGTAGGGCTGTTAATCGTTGGGCTGTTGGGCGGATATGGTTCCGGGTTGGGTCAAAGGGTTGCTGCCCGGAATACACAGGATATGGGGCAACTTGATGAGCAGTTTCAACTAGGTAAAAAAGCCCTGGATTCAGGAAACTACGAACTGGCCAAGCAATATTTTGATTTTATATTGCTCAAGGACTCCAACTTTCCCGGGTTGCAAGCTGCTTATGTTGACTTGCAATTGCGGATGAAAGTTACCATTACCTCGGTGTTTTCACCCACACCGGTCGTCTCTCCGACCCCCGACTTGCGGGGTGATATTGAAATATTCAATGCAGCCCTCCAGTTGCTAAATTCCAATGACTGGAATGGAGCAATCGCCAACCTGGATTCCTTGCGCAAGACAAATCCCGGTTATCGAACTGCTGAAGTTGATGGGTTATATTACATGGCATTGCGTCAAAGAGGGGTTGAAAAAATCGCTGCAGCCTGTCAGGAGGTTAATCTCCAAGGGGGTAATTACGACCTGACCCTGGCGGAACATTTTGTTGGTACGGGTAACCTGGATGCATACGCTGAGAGTTTGCGTACTTATGCCCGCCTGTATATCATCGGGGCGAGTTACTGGGATCAGGATTGGATTCAAGCCCAAAACTTTTTTTCCCAAGTCATGACCGGATATCCAAATATGTCTGATTCTTCCTGTAAAAGCGCCACGAAGCGGTGGTATGAAGCGACCATCAAACGCGCAGAGCTATTCCTGGCGGCAGGAGAATATTGCGCGGCTGAAGAGCAATATGTTGCCGCCTTCAACATAAGCGACCAGTATAACGCCGTTGCCTATCCCACAGCCACCGAGGTTTACAATCAATGTCATGGAGGTGGCGGTGGAGGTGGAGGAAGCGGAAGCGAAACGCCCACTCCAAGTGAAACCCCAACGGAAACTCCCACAGTGCCAATACCAACAGACACACCATAATCTCATATCAGACCAAAAATCCCTGGCATTTGCCAATGGAATATTAAATGCGACGGATTTCCGTCGCATTTGTTCATCATTAGAATCAGCATTATTATGAACAATTACCTTAACCTGACCCGGCAGGGTAAAACCAGTTGGTGGCGTTTTGTCTTCGCGATTATTTTGATCCTTTTCTTTTGGCAGGTTTTAGGAGCCGTGCCTAGTGTTTTTATATTATTCTCGGGAAAGGGAAACGAAAATATACGTACCGGAATTTCTTCATCCGGTCAAATCGTAGGGGTGGACCCCATCATTGGTTTCACTGCTACCATGCTGGCATCCGTGTGTTTCCTTGTGGGGATATTCCTGGCAATTCGCCTCATCCACCTGCGCCCTTTTCGCACGTTGATTACCCCAGATGTTGGAATCGCCTGGAAGCGTTATTTTCAGGGATTCATGGCTTGGTTTATTTTTTCAGGACTTATGTCTCTCCTTGAAGGCTTACTCCATCCGGGAAGATATGAATGGACATTCAATTTGCGACTTTTCGTACCATTTGCATTAGTTGCGCTGGTCCTAATTCCGATCCAGACATCTGCGGAAGAATTGTTTTTCCGTGCTTATTTTTTACAGGCTGCCGGGCTGCGTATTCGGAATATATGGATCTTGAGTTCACTCTCAGGTTTGCTTTTTATGGTGCCTCACCTCTTAAATCCCGAGGCTAAATTGAATTATTTATTGATGGGATTTTATTATTTCTTCATCGGGGGAGTGATGGCGTATATAACCTTGAGGGATGGAGGGTTGGAATTAGCCCTGGGATTGCATGCTGCGAATAACCTATTTTCCGCCCTGGTTGCCAATTATACGGTGACAGTGCTGCCGACTCCTTCCTTGTTTACAGTTAATCTTTTAGATGTGAAATATTCTGTTGCAGCAGCGGTCCTCGGTTTGATTGGGTTTGTCTTAATTTTTGTCGGACTATTAAAACGATATGTGAGGGTTTCGATTCCAAGTGAATATAATTATTAAAAATCAATTGAGCTGCTTACATGGAATTTTATCCCGGTATCCCGGTTAAATCATATTCCAAGGCTCCCGTTATTCTTACTGGAATAATGGATCCTATTTTGGCCCTCCCTTCGACCAATACCAACCCGTCAATTTCCGGAGCATCGCGGTAGGAACGTCCAATTGCGATGCCATTTTTTTCACCCTCAACCAATACTTCCAAAATCTTTCCGATATAGGATTGGTTGATCTGCAGTGAAATGCTTTGCTGCAACTCCATCAATTTTTGATAACGAGTCTCCTTGACCCGCTTTGGGATTGGATCCCCGAGCGCCTCGGAGGATGTCCCTGGTTCAAAGGAAAATTGGAATGCCCCAACACGGTCAAAGCGTATTTCATTGACGAAATCCAATAACATCTGGAAATCTTCCTCGGTCTCACCCGGATAACCGACTATGAACGTCGTCCGGATGGATAAATTGGGTATACGGGCACGCATCTTGGAAACAGTCCTTCGAACCCAATCCACATTCGATGGTCTGCGCATACTGCCTAGAATGGATGGAGACGCATGTTGCAGGGGAATATCTAGATAGGGGAGTACCTGCGGATGGCTGGCCATTAATTCGATCAGCCGGTCTGTCACGCTGCCTGGATATGCGTACATTATCCGGAGCCAATCGATATCCGGAACGAATACAGTTAATTTTTCCAGCAGGGTTGCAAGCCCATCCTTCATGCCCAAATCATGACCATAGTCGGTTGTATCTTGGGCAATCAGGACAAGTTCGCGAACTCCCATCTCACGCAGACGACGGGCTTCATCGAGAATTGTTTCGACAGGGCGGCTTACCGCAGTACCTTTAATTAGTGGGATGGCACAAAAAGCGCATGGACGACGGCATCCGTCTGCAATTTTCAGGAAGGCACTGGATCCTGCTATGGACGCCCGTAAAACCCCCTGTTCGTCGGTCCCCATTGTTGGAGTTTTAGGTAAATGATAAAGCGGGTTGGGACGAAGTGCAGAATTTGTTGAATAATTATGCTTCTTGCGTAGATCCCTTACAACCTCAACAATATCCATCCAGCGGCGGGTACCGAGTATGCCATCCACACCCGGAACTTGATGTGCAACGTCATCTGCATACCGTTGCGTAAGACATCCCGCTGCGATGAGTAATTGACCAGGTTTTTTTGATTTGGCGAGAGCATGAAGGACCTCATACGATTCTTCACGCGCAGATTCAATAAAACCACAGGTGTTGACAATGAGGATGGAAGCCTTCTGCGGAGTTAGGACGACATGGAAACCGTCGCGTTCCAACAGTTGCACCATGGAGTCAGAATCCACGTTATTTTTGGCACATCCCAGAGAGGTCAGGTGGAAAGTTTTTTGTTTCATACCGATAAATCTGACAATTTCAATGTCTTCTCATCTCACAAATATGGATTTTAGTAAATTGGAAATCGATGTCGCACTACTGCCTGGGAGTGGGGGAAGCGCGCGGGGTGGCAGTGGGGCGTGGCGTAGATGAAGGACGCAGCGTTGCAGTGGGTCGCAGGGTGATGGTCGCAGTTTGGGTAATGGTGGGAGAAGGAGTGAAGGTGGCAGTTGGGTTTAATATGGCGTTTGCGGTATAAATGTGATCCACAACTTCTCCGAAATCTCCCATGGGTCCCAGGTTATTCTGGTTATAAAGGATACTTATGGCCCTGCCGTTTCCAGTCAAGACTTCTATCTGGGTGGTGCCATCGAAAGGGTATGCTGAACCTGCATTTACACGTCCCTCGAATTTCACTTTCCCATCTACAGTGACGCGTACCCAGGCTTGTTCCTGAGCCACAACAACGACCTGCACCGGACCTAATCCCGCTGGAGGAATTGTTACCGCGAATGTCTCGACTATATCAGGAACAGCTGATGCGGATCCTGTAACCAGGGACTCCGCGGTTGGAGTAAATGCCTGGGGAGAAGAAATCAAGATATTCATGATTGATGGGGCAGTTGGTTGCTCTGTGGATGCGGAGTGGATATTTATGATGCGAGCCGCATCCCAAATGGCGAAGGTGAGCAAGAGGAGCACCAATCCGCCCCCAACGATAATATCGACAGAAAAGTAACGTCTTATGGATGCCGGGATTTTGATCTTTCTTGGAAGGTTGATAATAAACGGCAGTTTAAAATTTGCTTTTTGTGAGAATTCCTCCAGTTTGGTTTGGCGTTCAATACGCTGGGCTTGCAATCCATCGACGAATTTTAATAGGATTTCATCCTCGTCCAAGTTGAGGAAACGGGCATATTGAATCAACATGCCCCGTGCCTGCACTGATGAAGGCAGCAAATCAAACTCTCCAGCTTCCAGTGCACGGAGATAGTGTGTACCTGCATGAGTATGGCGCGAAATTTCTTCCAACGTAAGGCTAAGGTTTTCACGGCGTTCGCGCAGACATCTACCAACATCGATGAAGATGACATGAGAAGTTACAGGTCCAGGAAGCGTTGAGTCAACTCCCCCCTCGGGGGCTGCAGTAACCTCATTTTCCAGTTCTTTATGGGAAATGTTTATTTTTGTGTTCTTTGATTTTCGTTGGAGGGGTAACGTTTTTTGATTGGGGTTGACTCCAACATTGCGAATCGGTGGCTCTTCTGGAATTTGGATTCCCCCGATATTTCCCGTTGATCCCGGGGTGGACTCATTGGAATTGTTATGTTTTACCCGATGTTTGGGAACGATCACCGCCTCTCCGGGAGAGGAACGAGGATCGTCAATAACCTTTTCTTTTTCGCTTGCTTTTTTATCGAACAAGACTCCCAAAAATTCCGCATATATTCGTATGTAAGCCCGTGCTTGCACGGGTGACGGCAAGGATTCTATATCATCCATCTCGATCGCTTTAATCTGCCCCCCCCGGATATGCGTTGCCTGTACTACCTGCTGGATAGTCAGGTTTTTCGCCTCGCGTGCCTGCCTTAATTGCCTGCCAATTGTCTCTGCCATATATTTGAAAAAAACATCACCGGGTTCCCTGGATGGTTTTTCCGGTGATGCTATTTTTACCAAATTTGGAGCACTTACTCGACTGGTTCCGGGTTACCACCGGTATCAGAATTCTCTTCAACCGGTGATTCGGCAGAAGGAATTTCCTGTGCCATGGGTGCATATTCATCGATTGGAAGACTGGGTTCTGGTTCGCCTTCACGGTAAACTGTGACATTTATTTCTGGAATCATATCCATTGTTAACCGGATGCGCACAGTATGTTCACCCAAAGTGCGAAGCGGCTGCATGTCCAATTGCTGGCGTTTGAGACCATAACCGGTCTTTTTTTGGAGGGCATCCACCACTTCTTGAGATGTAATAGATCCGTAAAGCTTGCCCGTTTCCCCCGCCCGGGCTCCAAAGGTCAACTGTACCTTTTCGAGGGCTTTGGCGACAATACTCATCTCGTCATTGAGGATCACCCGCTTTTCAGCAGCCTTTGATCTAATCCCTTCCGCCGTTTTGATGGCACCAGGAGTAGCCAATACGGCCATTTTTTGCGGGAGTAGGAAATTGCGACCATATCCGTCGGCAACTTTTTTTACATCTCCAGCGCGTCCAAGTTTATAAACATCCTTGATCAGTAAAACTTTCATTTTCAAGCCCTTTCATGCAATGGAATTGGTGAGCGAAGGGTACAACGCTCCGGGGGCTGATTTTACCAGTGGTTTCTCTTTATGGGAAGGGATTGAAAACTTTCCTTAATACTTTTATAAAATTTTCCCCCCTAAAAGGCAGTATAATTTCGGGAATTATGGACAAATCGAATTCTTTAATACAAATCAAAGGAATACGGGATGGCTTATTAATTACACTCGGTGGAGCAGTGTGGGAGGACCTGGCAACAGCGTTCGTAAAAAATGTGGATGAGCGTTCTTCTTTTTTCCATGGTGCTCGAATCGCTTTAAACGTGGGGGAGAGTGAGTTGCGGGTAGCCGAATTATCAAATTTGCGTGATAAACTATCAGAACGGGGTATTACATTGTGGGCAGTATTAAGTGAGTCGCAAATCACTGAGAAAACTGCTCAAAACTTGGGGCTGGCAACTCGCATCTCGAAACCCCGCCCAATGGAGGTTCGGGAAGTATCGGAAGGATTACCTGAAGATCAAACTAAATGGGTAAAAGGCCCCCTACGCTCCGGCGGGCGGGTGCTCTGTGAAGGGCATATTGTGGTGATAGGGGATGTCAACCCAGGAGCAGAGATTGTTGCCGGGGGCAGCGTGATCGTATGGGGGAAGCTGCGCGGGATGGTACATGCAGGTGCGCAAGGAGACGATACGGCAATAGTCTGCGCACTTGATTTGGCTCCCACCCAATTACGCATAGCCAGCGAGATTGCAGTCTCGCCAAAAAAACAAGGGAAGACTCACCCGGAGGTGGCGCGCTTGAAAGACGGCCAGTTGGTGGCAGTACCTTGGCAGGAATTAACAGGACGGTGACATGACAGCAAAGGTGGTGACGATAGCGTCTGGAAAAGGTGGGGTTGGAAAGACCACCTCGGTTGCCAATATCGCGGTTGCATTGGCATCCCGCGGACAGAAAGTAACCTGCATTGATGGCGATATTGGGTTGCGCAACCTGGATGTGGTGTTAGGTCTGGAGAATCGCATTGTCTATGATTTGGTGGATGTAATAGAGGGTCGCTGTCGGTTGCGCCAGGCAATGATACGGGACAAACGGTTGCCCGAACTATACCTTATCCCCGCAGCGCAGACACGCGATAAAACTGCCATTTCACCAAGCGACATGGTTCGCTTGTGTGAGGAACTTGGGCAGGAGGTCGACTGGATCATCATTGATTCTCCAGCAGGTATAGAACGAGGGTTCAAAAATGCCATTGCCGCAGCAGATCGGGTACTGGTGATGACCAATGCAGAAGTTTCAGCTGTACGCGATGCAGATAGGGTGATCGGCCTGCTCGATGCCGAAGAAAAGGGACCAGCAGCTCTGGTGATTAATCGCCTCGATCCGGTTTTGGTAAAACGGGGGGACATGCTTTCGGTCGAGGATGTGATAGATCTGCTTGCAGTTGAACTCATCGGTATTATTCCTGAAGACGAAAATGTTATTGTGGCCTCAAACAAAGGACAACCCCTGGCATTGGATGGTAAAAGTAAAGCCGGGCTCGCCTTTCAGAATATAGCTCGGCGTTTGATGGGTGAGCAAGTTCCCTTCATGGATCTCGAAACACATAATTTGTTCCAGCGTCTCCTAGGAAGGAAGAAATGATGAATTTTCTTTTTAGACGCAAGAAAAGTGCAAACAGCGCCAAAGAGCGCCTGCAATTGGTTTTAATTCATGACCGGACAGACCTTACCCCAGCGGAATTGGATTCTTTAAAGGATGATCTGCTGGCAACCATTTCACGTCATATTGATATTGACCCCACCGCGGTGACAATCAATGTGGCTCATGATGGGCGATCACAGCGGCTCGTAGCTGATATCCCACTTCGAAGTGTCGGGCACAAGCGGGGGAGGGAGCCCGGGAGAGCGGTGGGATAACCTTCGCGATCATTATGCTGCGCAGCGGTTTTTGGCGACATTTCGATTTTTGGCTCTTGGGGGCGGTCATCGTCGCGCTTGTTTTTGGGGTGACCATGATCCTTTCTGCCATCGCTGGAAATGAAAATTTGGCCACCCTGGTCCCTCGCCAGATGATATTCGGGGGAATCGGATTCCTGGTGATCATCCTTGCTGCGGCCATCGATTACCGCTTCTGGTCCGGAGCCATCGTTCCCATGTATGCAGTGATCGTCATATTTTTACTGCTGTTGTTTGTCATTGGTGGTGCCAGGTTTGGTGCCACCCGCTGGATTGAAACCGGATTGGTATCCATTCAACCCACTGAACTGGCCAAGGTCGTGGTCATTTTAACCCTGGCGAATTATTTTGCTAAAAACTCCGACTCTCCCCGCAATTGGACCTGGTTGGGTAAGGGATTAATAATTACCCTGGTGATTGCCGGGTTGATCTTTATCCAACCAAACCTTAGCAATGTGATTGTCATTTTGGCATTATGGGCTGCAATGACCTGGGAAAGTGGATTGGAAATAAAGCAGTTGCTTATCATGGTTTTTACAGGGCTAATACTGGCAATAATCGCATTCAATTTTATTCAACCCTATCAGCAACAGAGGATAGTCAATTTTTTCCGACCAGATTTAAGCGCCCGTAACGGCGCCACGTATAATGTAGTCCAGGCTTTGATTGCCCTTGGTTCCGGAGGCTTGACGGGCAAGGGATATGGGAACGGCACCCAGACCCAACTTAGGTTTATGAAAGTTCGGCACAATGATTTCATTTTTTCTGTTATTGGTGAAGAACTTGGATTTGCTGGTACAGTTTTTGTACTGCTCTTGATAGGTTTTATCGTGTTTCGGTGCTTGCGGGCAGCACGGATAGCTCAGGACCCATTTGGATCAATGATTTCGTATGGCGTTGCCATCCTGATATTCTTCCAAGCTGCAGTGAACATCGCGGTCAATCTGAACTTGATACCTGTCACAGGAATTCCCCTCCCATTTATCAGCTATGGAGGGAGCGGTTTGATCTCCCTGATGCTTGGCATTGGTCTAGTGGAAAGTGTGGTCATCAGACACAAACCACTGGACTTTTAATAGATAACCTTATGGAATTAAAACCTGTTCGGACACGGTTTGCCCCATCCCCCACTGGACGGATGCACCTTGGGAGTGCCAGATCAGCATTATATCCTTTTCTCCTGGCACGCCGTGCAGGAGGAACTTTCATCCTGCGAATCGAAGATACCGATCAGAGACGGCTTGTTCCCGGGGCAGAACAGGAAATCATTGACGGATTACATTGGTTGGGGATTAATTACGATGAAGGTCCAGACATAGGCGGTGGATTCGGACCTTACCGTCAAACCGAGCGGCGGGAGATCTATGGTGAATACGCCTGGAAGCTGGTGGAACTTGGTCATGCTTTCCCATGCTTCTGCACATCGGAACGGTTGGAAAGTGTCCGCCGGGAGCAGATGGCGAAAAAACAGAATCCCCGTTATGACGGAACCTGTCGTGCCATCGATCCAGACGAGGCGCTACACCGGATAAAAGGCGGTGATAAGTTTGTCATCCGATTCAAGATGCCGAAGACAGGGAGCATCACCACGGTTGATATGCTTCGTGGTTCCATTACCACGGAAAATTCCGCCCTGGATGATTCGGTCCTGCTGAGATCAGACGGCCTGCCCACATATCACCTCGCCGCGATGTTGGATGATCACCTGATGAGCATTTCCCACGTAATTCGCGGCTCTGAGTGGCTGCCGTCCATGCCATTGCACATTCACGTCATCCGGGCTTTCGGTTGGGAGGAACCTCAATTTGCCCATCTTTCGGTGTTTCTCAAACCAACGGGGAAGGGCAAG
This sequence comes from Anaerolineales bacterium UBA877, assembly GCA_002294405.1. Next base: position 21,047 of record DBFP01000021.1, read on the forward strand.
ATGAGCAAGCGCGAAGTGGCAGAAGCAATCAAAGATGGGCATTCAATTTTCGTAACCGATTTGAAAGACCTAGGGTACATCCCAGAAGGGGTTCTGAATTGGATCGTACTGATGGGGTGGGGGGTGTCGGAAGATGATGTGTTAACCCTGGATGATATGATCTCCCGCTTTGATATTAAAAATTTAACCCCTTCTCCAGCGGCCATTAATTTTTCCAAACTTGACCATTTCAATGCGACCCACATTCGCCTGCTCAAAAATGATGACCTGGTAACCCGCATTAAGCCATATTTTCTGCATGAAGGCCTGTCGGTCGATGACGCGAAACTCTTGAAAATCATCCCCTTAATTCGCGAGCGGTTGGTTACCTTGGATGATTGCATTCCCTTCGCGGCATGGTTCTTTAAAGAGAGCATCCTCCCAAATCCAAACGAATTGGTCGCTAGGTCATTGACTGTCATTCAGTCGCTGGACGTTGCCCGCAAGGAATATGAAATCCTGGCATTGCTGCCAGAATTGTCCCCGGTGATGACCGAACCTCCGATGCGTAGATTGGTGGAGATGTTGGGGCTGACACCTGCTCAGGTTTTTGGCATCCTGCGAGTCGCGGTGACGGGGCAGACCATCAGCCCGCCGCTGTTCGAAAGCATGGAAATTGTGGGGAAAGAGGTGGTCCTTCAACGGGTGAGGGGGGCAATCGAGATTCTTGAAAAAATGAAATAAACCGACCTGCCTTGGAAAAACCACCTCCCGGGATTTAAATTAGCACGAAGTAGATAATTTATTTAAATTTCAAGGGATAAAAAAGGTTTTTACAAGGTAAATAATCCCCACCAAAAATCCGATGCTGACCACCATCCAGCGCAAAACAGCCGGTTTTATTCTTCCTGCCAGCCTCCCCCCTATTGCACCTCCGATGAGGGCACCCGCTGCCATTACCAGGGCTACGCTCCAGTTTACTTTCCCTGAATAGATGAAGAAAAGCGCAGCGGCTATGTTCGTGGCAAACGCGATGCCCTGTTTAACAGCATTTAACCGCGTCAGCGAATCGTTCATGATCAACCCCAAAACAGCCAATACAATCACACTTAATCCCGCCCCAAAATAGCCCCCATATACGGCAGCAATAAAGATGGGTAAAAAAGCCCATGATTCAGATATTTGTTTTCTATTCGCTTTTTCCATTCTTCGCGATATCCATGTCCGTACTGGATTTTGGACTGCCAGCAAGGTCGATGCGAGCAGGATAAGGAATGGAACCATGTTCGTAAACAATTTCTCGCCTGTTTGAAGAAGCAAGATTCCGCCAATCAATCCCCCGAGAACAGCCGCAGGGAGTGCCACCCACAAGCGCTTTTTCTGATCTTTAAGGTCTTTGGATTGTGCCCATGTCCCACCAAGATATCCAGGGCAGAGTGCGACCGTATTGGTAACATTTGCCGAAACAGGGGAAAGTCCAACTGCCATAAGGACAGGGAAGGTTATGAGAGTACCTCCACCTGCAAGGGCGTTAATGAAACCGGCTGCAACAGCAGCCAGTCCGGCAAAAAGAAAGTAAATTGGATTCATTTCTTCTTTAATGTATCCTTTCCTAAAATATGAATCTACGGCTTTTTTTCAAGTTTCGCCCAGCTATCTTTTAAAGTTACCGTACGGTTAAACACAGGTTTTCCTGCAGAAGAATCAAGATCCACGCAGAAGTAACCGGTGCGCTCAAACTGGAATTTTTCACCAGGTTTCGCTTCCGCAAGGGAAGGCTCGATGAAACAATTCTTCAATACTTCAAGCGAACGCGGGTTAATGATTGTGTTGACATCCTCTCCAAGGTCCGGGTTTTCGACAGTAAATAATTGATCGTATAGTCGTAATTCTGCCGGTACTGCATGCATTGCTGACACCCAATGAATGGTCGATTTTACCTTTCTTCCATCCGGTGCATCGCCACCGCGAGTGGAAGGATCGTAAATGCAGTGAACCTCGGACACTTCACCGCTGATCGGGTCCCGTTTGAAACTGTTGCATTTGATCAGATAAGCATAGCGCAGCCGTACTTCATTACCAGGATACAGGCGATGGTATTTTGGCGGGGGGGTCTCGCGGAAATCGTCCTGTTCAATATATAAAACCTTGGAGAATGGAACTTTTCTTGTCCCTGCAGTTACATCTTCGGGATTATTAATTGCAGTCATGTCTTCAGTCATGTCATCTGGATAATTGTCAATGACAAGTTTAAGTGGATGCACACAAGCCATGCGGCGTGGAGAGCGTTTATTCAAATCGTCACGGACGCAAGCCTCGAACTGGGCCATATCAACCCAACTGTCGTTGTTCGTTTCACCGACGGTCTCAATAAATACCTGGATGGCTTCAGGCGTCACGCCGCGACGACGCAGCCCGCGCAGGGTGGTAAGGCGCGGGTCGTCCCATCCCTTCACGACGCCTGTTTCGACCAGTTTACGAAGTTTTCGTTTGCTCATCATGGCAAATGTCAAATTGAGACGGGAAAACTCAATTTGACGCGTCCTGAACTCTCCAAGTTGCTCAAGGAACCAATCGTAGAGAGGACGGTGGATGATATATTCCTGTGAACAAAGGGAATGCGTGATGCCCTCCATGGAATCATTTTGACCATGGGACCAATCATACATTGGATAAATACACCATTTATCACCGGTACGGTGATGGACTGCATGCATGATGCGGTACATCACCGGGTCGCGCATGACAATATTGGGGTGAGTCATGTCAATTTTGGCGCGTAAAACCCGGCTGCCATCTGGAAACTCGCCTTTTTTCATTCGTTCAAGTAATTCGAGGTTTTCTGAAACCGAGCGGCTACGGAATGGGGATTCCATCCCCGGCTTCAAGGCTGATACAGTCTCACTCCATTTTGTCCCTCGAGGCAGGGTTCCGCGACCGGAGCTCATTTCTTCCGGGGTCTGATCATCCACGTAAGCCAGGCCTTTATTGACCAGCCTGAGCGCCCACTCGTAAAGTCGATCGAAATAGTCTGATGCAAAAGTTTCCTTGACCCAATGGATACCAAGCCACTGAGCATCATCTTTAATGGCTTCAACGAATTCAGTTTCTTCTTTGGTGGGATTGGTGTCATCGAATCGGAGAATTAACTCCCCGCCGAATTCTCTGGCGGTGTTATAGTCAATCAGGAAGGCTTTAACGTGACCGATGTGCAGGTAACCGTTTGGTTCGGGTGGGAGGCGCGTGCGGACGTACTGGAAGCGACCATTTTTTAGGTCTTCGACGACAGCTTCGCGAATAATGTTGGGTGGTTTGTTGCCTGGAGAGATTGGGTGCATCATCGTATCCTTTTCGGTATAATTCATGTGAGCATGAATTGCTGAATTCATCAAATAACATACAATTACTTGAATTCCAATGAAATTAGAATATACTATCCATGATAATTTAAATCATCAAACCATAAAGGTTATGTATTATAACAAAATGAAAGAGGAGTTCAGTGAATATGAATATGGAGAAACGAGGGTTCCTTGGTTTATATTTCAGTAAAGATACTGTCCTGCGACTGACTTCCGCAGCCAAAATACTTTCCTGGGTGGTGGTAGGAATATATGCGTTGGAATGGCTTGTCCAGGTGACAGCCATAGTCCTTCAGATTGCCCGCGGGTTTTGGACGGGAATGGGATTAATGGATGGTGCCCAAAGCATTTTATACTTGTTTGAGCAGCCACTGCGCGGGGTGGTTTATTTTGTTGTTTTACAAGGTGTCGCCCAGGCATTACTGATGTTCATGGATATCGAAGACAATACCCGGCGGGTTAGCGAGGGCACCAAGCAGAAATAACTGGCAGAAACATGAATTTACTGTATAATCAAATTGAGATGAAAACGAAGATAACCTTCTATTACGATTATTCTCATCAGTAACTGCCTTTGCGGGTGAGAAGAATGCGCCTGCTGCGGCAGGCGTTTTTTGTTGCTGAGAGTACGTATAGAAATTCCAAATCAATATGAATAGATTAGTATTTACCCCTGACCATGGGATAATCAAATGGAGACCCAGATATGAAACTTGATGAACAAGTGGCCCTATTAATGCAAGGGACGGAATATGGCGATGAAGAATTAAAAAAGAACATGGCCAAAGAACTTCGCCAGCGTCTGCTGGAAGCCGAGCAGGAACATCGCCCATTGCGAATCTACTGCGGCTTTGACCCGCGCACATCGGACCTGCATTTGGGGCATTCTGTACCCATGCGTAAATTGCGCCAATTCCAGGAACTTGGACATGAAGTCACATTTGTGGTTGGCTCATTCACCTCGCTGATTGGAGACCCATCTGATCATGACAAGCTTCGACCGCGCCTCACACTAGAGGAAGTGGAGCATAATGCCCGCACGTATGCGGAACAGGCCTATAAAATCCTTGACCGGGGGAAAACGAAAATACGTTTTAATTCCGAGTGGTTGTCTGAATTGACATTTCTTGAATTGATCCGTCTGGCATCAAATTTCACAATTCAGCAATTCATCACTCGGGAAAATTTCCGCAAACGGTGGGATAACGGTGATCCCATCTTTCTCCATGAAACCTTTTATGCCATCATGCAGGGATATGATGCCCATTCCCTGCAAACCGATGTACAGGTGGGTGGCTCAGACCAACTATTTAACATCGTCACAGCCGCCCGCAAGATCATGACATTTTTGGGTGACAAACCCAATATTGCCATCATCCTGGGAATATTGCCCGGGACCGATGGAGAAATTAAGATGAGTAAATCGTTGGGCAACCATATTCCACTCCTCTCAACACCCGAAGACATGTATGGAAAGGTGATGTCCATACCAGACAAGGCGATGGGTGCGTTCATGCGTCTTATTACACGTTGGACCCCCAAACAGATAGAGATAATCGAATCCGAATTAAAAACTGGAGCGCTGCACCCCCGGGATGCAAAGATGTCATTGGCGCGCGAGATAGTAGCCATCTATCACGACGAGTCTGTCGCCCTTTCAGCCGAGGATGCCTTTAAGAAGGTATTCCAACAAAACGAAATTCCAAGCGAAATGCCTGAATTTGCACTTCAGCCCGGACAGAATGTGTTGGAAGTGTTATCTGCGACCGGCTTGGTGGTGAGTAAATCTGAAGGTCGACGTCTGATTGAACAAAAAGGAGTTAAATTAGATGGGGAAATCTTGGATAATTTCGACTCACCTTTCCCCCATCCTGGTGTCCTTCAGGTAGGCAAAAGAAAATTTATCAGGGTGAAATGAATCACACCCTGCTTTGATATCATCGATATGCAGCTGATTCCAGTAATGATTGTCCAATAAATCCTGCCTTGCCAGGGTTATCTTCTTCCAATAAGACAACCACCGAAAGAGGGACTCCCTGCCAATCGGGCAGGGTTCCACCCAGTGACCAGAAGAAATTGTGGTTCGAATCGGTCACCCGGGACGTCCATTGCCAAAAAGGTCCGTCGCCAATCATTAATGATTTTGCGGTGGCCTCAGCTGCACCCGAGGGAAAGATACTCAGCGGTTCACCAAGTGCGGGTATTATGCTCCAACCTTTGTTGGGGATCTCCACAGCCATGGCTAAACGAGGAGTTGGTTTTACTCCATGATTACTTAATGAAGCAGCTGCAAGTGCCATTTGCAGTGGGCTGAGGCGCAAGGTGCCACCCGGGGTGGATATGAGTGCCACAGGAAGCCTCAATTCTGGGGCCGTGTAAAAACCCAAGGCAGACAACACATTCCCCGCAATTTCATAAGACGGGATTGTTCGGTACCCCGCCGCATGGAAAAAAGGCTGCAATGCTTCTCCAGGAATGTATGTTCCCTGTGCAGCCCGGTCCAGCATCGGGGAATTGGGATCCTTGAGTAAAGTGGATACCTGGGATTCTAAAACATTTGGATCAAATGTAGGATGTGAAGCCATGACGAGAATTTCGCCGCTGGCAGCGTTGATTAAAATGATGGCACCCATTGAGTTACCAAGCAATTCATCAGCTTGTTGCTGCAATTCCATATCAAGACTTAATCGAATATTCAAACCTGGAGGTGGTTGTCCATAGACCAGGTAGTCCCACCAGATAGTATTGACCGGGTTTCCCTGCAACCCTCGCAGATATTCATCGAGACTGGTTTCGAGACCAGATTGACCATAATTTGGATTTGTATATCCGGTCACCGGAGCAAGCCTGGGGTATAGATAAACACGTAAATAATCACCTGGTTTTCCAATGGAAATGTTTATTGGAGTTTCATGGCGATCAAAAAGGCTGCCGCGTTTTACATAGCGATCGGAAATTGAGCGACGTGCATTATCTGTGCGATTTAAGATATCAGGGCCGCGCCAGACAGCCCACCAGGTGTTCAGTGCCGCCAACGCCAGAAGTCCAAAACCGATCAGCCCAGCCAGGATGAAATATGGCCGAGGTTTTGGGATGGATGCGGACTCTTTATCGGGTTGGCTGGATATGAGGAGCAGGATCAGAAGTGCAAGAAAGGATGTCAGCAGGGATGAGCCGCCATAAGATACAAAAGGAAGGGTTACACCCGTCAGGGGCAGGAGACGAATATTGCCTCCGATGATAAGGATGGACTGAGTTCCAAGGTAAGCAGTCAATCCGGCAGCCAGGATCCTTCGGAAATTATTCGGGGCGCGTAGAGCGATGCCAATGCCCCGTGAGGCAAATAATCCGATCAGTCCAAGCAAACCCAGAGTCCCAATCAGACCGGTTTCTTCCGCAATTGAGGTAAAGACAAAGTCTGAAATTGCCACAGGCACCAAGCCGGGGCTCCCCAAACCTGGTCCACGACCGAAAACCCCTCCATTGGCAACCGCCATTAACGATTGTACGATCTGAAAGGAACTCCCGGAAGGATCCAGCCAGGGGTTAATCCAGGCATCGATGCGGATTCGGATCAGGTCAAAGAAGAAGTAACCGGCAATCCCTGCCAATACCAGCCCCGCCAGGCTAAATATTATTATTCGCGTTTTTCCGGTTGCCACGAACAGGATGATCGTATAGAGGAAAGTAAAAATTGAAACAGTCCCGAGGTCACGCTGAAATATTAGCNNAATAGCTGGAGAAAAATGGTCCGCAAGGTAGGCCGCGAGATAGATCAGTAACAACAGTTTTAGAGGTTCAGATGGCTGGAAAAATATCCCGCAGCAACCCAACCAGGCGTGTTCTTCACCACCGCTTGGGCTGGTGCCAAACAGGAGGGTGAGCCCGGTTATAAGCAATCCGCTTGTCAACCAGATATATTTATATCGTCGGAGAAAGCCAAGATCGGGTGAAAAACGAATTCCGATTAAAATAATTAGCCCAGATATTAGCAACCAACATGTTTGACGGATACCGAAACCAGGATTAAGGCGGAAAATGGTAAGAATCCCCCATCCCGTAAGCAGAGCCGCAAGGGGGATAATATACGGATCTGCATCGGGCAACCAGCGGTGGGACAGGAATTGAGCCAGTGAGAAAATCAGCAACCATACGGCAAAACCCAACCAGTGGCTCCAGCGATATTCTACATTCCAGGATCGCTCGCGGACAGCAGGCGACAGCGTGAGAATGAGCGAGTATAGAAAAAGAAAAACACCCGCCCACTGAAAGAGACGGGAACGGATATACCCGGGGGTTGCCAATCTAAAGTTGGGATTCATACAGAATTAACCATGAAAATCCAAATAATGCCCCTATTTAAGATATTTTCTTACCAGGAAATCCAGTTTTTGGCGTGTTGCTGGAGGAATATCAGAAGGACGAGTGATCAAGGCGGACGCCAGAGCTGAACCGCAGGTGCAGGAACGATTTTCTGGCAGGGAAGATACCAGCCTCCGAACCGCCTCTTGGGCGGCTTGAGTATTTTTGTTCAGAGTCTTTATTACCATTTCCACTGTCACCGGGGCTTCGGTGACATGCCAAACGTCGTAGTCGGTAACATGCGCCATCACAGCGTAACATATTTCAGCTTCGCGGGCGAGAAAGGCTTCCGGTGCGGCTGTCATTCCCACCAAGGACATCTTCCAAGAACGGTAGACTTCAGACTCCGCCTTGGTCGAGAAACGCGGTCCTTCAATAATGATTAATGTGCCGCCGCGATGAACATTTGTCTGCGAATTTAAAACCGCAGTATGCAATAGCGTGGATAATTCCGGGCAGAATGGATCAGCCACCCCAGTATGTGCCACCAATCCTTGTCCAAAAAAAGTTCGGGGCCTGTCCATGGTATTATCAAATATTTGATCAGGGACGACTATGTCCCCCGGTGCATAATCCTCACGAAGAGAACCGCAGGCATTAATGCTGACAATTCGTTCCACTCCCAAGGTTTTCAATGCATAAATATTAGCCAGGCAAGGAACTTCGGACGGCATGATGTGGTGCCCAATTCCATGCCGGGCCAGGAAAGCCACCCGTCGACCCTCAAGCTTACCGACTACTATGGGTGCAGACGGCTTGCCAAAGGGGGTATCTTGATCGTATTCGGTGGTCTCGGTCAATCCGGTCATGGAATACAGTCCGGATCCACCCAGGATACCCAGGAATATTTTCTCAGTCATGGATTACCTCCGATCCAAATAATGATAAAAACAACCTACTTGGATGTCCTACCTAAATAATGAATGCGATTGGAGTAGTTGATTCTATCAATAGCTGGATTTTAAACACCCGTTTTGATCGAAATCACGAACAGAGTATCACCACACCTGAATTCATCATCCGACATGACCACGGTGGGCATATTTAGTTTTCCCTGATTGAGTGTGGTGCCATTTGTTGAATTGAGGTCTTCCAGCCACCATTGATTATGATGGAAACTAAGCCGGGCGTGACGGATTGAGACGGTTTCATCATCGACCCTGCATTCACAGGCGGGATCCCGTCCGATGATCACTTCCGGAAGTGAAAAATCCCTCGTCTCAGAAGTGGATTTCCCCGGAATAATGGTCAACTTTATTGGCGGTATTTTTCGCAATGCCAGGAGTTCACCCTGCTGTTTAATGTCACGCCACAAATTGTAGAAAGCCCACCCAAGAAATGCATACAAGCTGAAGGCAAGCAAGAGTCGCAGAGCAAGGACAAATGGTCCGCTCATCTCTTTTTTTCACTCAATATGCGCGAGTGCTTATTGTTTTGCATTGTGGAAGATTGTTGTTCTGGCGCAGAGGAAAGGGCCAACCTGGTTGTAACCTTCAGTTTTTTCCGTCTTGGGGGTTTATCCTGCCCATAGATAAGGGTCTCACCAGCCAGGGAGATCACATCACCCGGAGAAAGGACCGCCTGGCTAACGCGCACATGGTTCACGAATGTCCCGCCTCTTGAATTCAAATCGAAGAGAACAAAATTGCCTTTTGCGGCCCGAATTTGTGCATGGGCACGGGATACCTGCGGATTGTTGATAACCAATTGGTTATCCGGACCACGTCCAATTCCAATTACCTGGTGAATTAAAGGAACAATATTCCCGCCCTCTCGGATAAGGAAGGCATGCTTGGGAATATTTTCTCCCGGAGAAGAAACCCGGGATTTGCTTATTATTTCCTTGGATTCATTTATCCCCATTCGTGTAAAAGATGGAATAACCTGAATCGTACCGACATTCAGTTGCAAGTTGGAAGAGGTAATGACGGTTGGGTTGGTTAGGAAATGGAAACCCGCTTCCTCTCCGGTGACACGCAGGGCTTCCGAAAAATCCCCGAGAATTTCCGGGTTTGAAAACCAGCTGGCCAGTGTGGAGGGGTGAGCATTGATTGCATACACATTGGGCGCAAATAATTTTCCATCCACTTGCTTCAGGTAATCGCGCATGGCAGACGCCAAAAGTCCATAAACCCGGTCTACGGTTTTGAAACCCGGCAGATATTTTAATAAACGGACCTCAAGCAAGGATTGCAGACGAGCTTCAAGGTCGTCAAGAGTCAACATATTTTTGATTATATGGGGGAGATTGGGATACTGCAAGGCTGTGAATAATGCGTTACAGCATTATTCCCCTGGCAAATTCACTCAGCCAGGAAAAGAGTCATTTACTATTTCAAGTAACGATTGCCTGCCCGCAGTTCGGACAGAATTTTTCATCGTGCTTCAATACATATCCACAATGGGAGCAGGTTTTTGGTTGCTCCTTTCCGAGTGGAGCGCCACAGGCAACACACGCCGATGCCCCCACCGGATTCGCTGATCCGCAATATTCACAAGTTACACTGCTGAGACGTTCAGAAAGTTCCTGGCTGGCTCCTGCCGCCCGGGCGACATTGGTTATGGCCTGCCAAATTTTTTCACTCAATTGCAAACTGCTCACATCCTGGGCAATATCATCCAAACGGCCCAGCAAATTCATGGGATTAAGAATGGCCGAGATTGCAGTTTGTCCCAGACTGGCTGCTATTCCCAGCCACTGCTGTTCGCCAAGCTGCACCATGACACCATCTTCTATTTGTTGAATGTTTACACTCACTGCAGTCCTGCCCCCCGAGCGTGAATACTGCGAGGAACCAATTTGAACAGTCATGTTCTCATTTTCCCCAAATACCTGGGTTTGAGTATTGCCATGGCTGAAGGCAGCTTCCAGGGCTTGGGCTATCTCGATGGGGGATATGTTTCCGTGAAAAATACGTCTGTCCATAGATTTCGATTATAATCGTTTTGCCAAATTGGAGATTAATCCATAACAATTTACGGGAATCCTCTTACAAAGTTGCATTGGATGCGATCAAGAAATAAAATTGGTTTTTGGATCGTTTTCGTGCTCGGGCTTACCGGATTAATCTGGTATGTCCCCTCCTGGACGCCAGTTTCTGCTCAGCAGCCGACAGGAAATATCCCCACTGTAACCGGGACAGTACTGGGTCCATTTATCACAGTGAAATCGGAAGGGGCTAATGTCCGCGCCGGTCCCAGTTCGTATGATTATGGATTGATAGGATGGCTTGTCCCCGGAGAAACCGCTCCTGCGATTGGATGGTCGCCTCAAAAGGAATGGATTCAGATCATTTATTTGGGTGCACCTGGTGGTGTAGGCTGGGTATACGCACCTCTTGTGTCCCTTTCAGCATTTGAACTCCCCATCATAGAACCCCCTCCGACGGCAACCCCTCGCACGACTCCAACTATTAATCCGACATACGCCGCTGCGTTCCAGGTGCAAGTTACACCCACACGTTTACCGACATTCACCCCGCCACCTCCGCTGGCAACCCTCCATTTTGAGCCAACTGCCGGAACGGGACCACATATCCCCATGGGCCTGATTATTCTTGGACTTGCGGTGATCGGGATTCTAGGGGCGGTAATCTCCTTTTTACGCGGCAGGTGAACTATTCAATATTAAACACGAGACCGGGGTTTTCCCGGTCTTATATTTTATCCTGTGTTTAATTCTCACTTCCCTGGCAAGCATTACTCTCGCACGAACAGGGAGGGGTTGCATTTGGATTATTCACCAGAAAACCCTTGCCACGTTCATCATCAATATAATCAACTGATGAACCAGCCATATACTGGATCGAGTTTTCATCAATTAATACTTTGAGTCCTTCACTTTCAAAAGACGCATCTGTCTCGCGAGGCTTGTTATCCAGAGCCATGCCGTATTGAAACCCGGAACAAGTTTGACCAGTGATATAGACTCGAAGGGCGTAACTGTCGTCGAGTTTTTGTTGCAGACGTAATCCTCGCACTACCTCAGCAGCTGCGGGAGTGAGCACGATGTTCTGGATTTGAATGTTGGTCGCCATTTTTACCTCTGATAAATTTAATTTGACCAATGCTATCAGGATAAGATTTTTTTGTCAATTCATGAAAGAAACAGGTATAATCCCGCAAGTCAAAATTTGGTTTTTCGGAGATGATTTGGAGAAGATTAATTGCTGGGTTAAGGGATAAATTCCCTCAAATCGCCAATAAAAACCCCACGTCAAGATTTTTAATTTCCAAATTTATCAGGAGATTTCCATGCGCAAAATCCAATTATTTCTTCCTTTGATTATTTTTACAGCACTGGCGGTTTCAGCTTGTGGAAAACCGGCAAACCCGGCAGTAAAGGCTGTAGAAAGTTATCTCAACGCGTTGGTAAATAAGGATTCAAATACACTTTCCGCCCTCTCGTGTGCAGATTGGGAATCAAATGCGCTGCTTGAATTGGATTCTCTCCAGGCGGTTACCACGAAACTGGAGAATCTGGTTTGCACCGCAACAGGGACTAGCGGGTCATCAACAAATGTAAATTGCCAGGGGAAAATTCTCGCAACGTATAATGGCGAAGATCAACAATTCGATTTATCTGTGCGCACGTATCAAGTAATTAATCAGGGAGGGGAATACCTGGTGTGCGGGTACCAATGAAATTTCATCTTTTCACGCGTGAGAATCTTTGGGCATTGATTTTTTGCTTGATTCTCATTGCCTTGGTCATCCTTACAGTCAGCAGCGCACCCCTCTGGATTTATCAGGGTTTTTAATGACCCTCCCCCTCATTCTCATCTCCATTATCGTTGCTGTTATATTGGGTTTTATTAAGCATGACCGCGGTCGCTCCCAGCTTCTATTGGGAATTAGCGTGATCGCGGTTTTTGCATTCCAACCGGAGCTACCCGTGCGGGGCTTGGATTTCTGGTTGCCCCTTGGCACTTTGGGATTCACAACCCTCACGTGGATGATAACCACTCCGCTCGAGAACCGATCCTGGAATATCAACTGGCCGACTTTAACCATTATGGTGGGGATGGTAATGGCGCTCGGACTGACGCGCTACCTGGGCTTATCGTCCGGACTGACTGCATCCCGCCCCCCCCAGATCTTGCAAATCCTTGCTGGGTTGGCATCCTTGTCTTTGCTTGGATTTTTGATGACGCGTTTCAGCCTCCCCAATAAAATGGTGATGACAAGTGGGCTGATTTTTATAATATTGATTTTTATTGCCTTGAAGGTCCCCATTTTTGCCCAGCAGGTTAGTATATTGGTGCGCAGTATTAATCACCAGTCAACGAACCTGGCCTCCCCCCAGGATTTTCGATGGCTGGGGTACTCTTATATTGCCTTTCGCCTGATCCATACAATCCGGGACCGGCAGGGCGGACGATTGCCTCCCGTTTCCCTAGCGGAGTACATCACTTATGTTATTTTCTTTCCGTCGCTGACCGCAGGTCCGATTGACCGGATAGAACGTTTCGTCGGTGATTTACGATCACCAGCGAAATTATCCGCAGACGATTTTGGAGAAGCCGGGAAACGCATCATGCTTGGTTTACTCAAAAAATTTGTCATTGCTGACTCGTTGGCCATGATCGCAATGAATGCGACGAATGCACTTCAAGTCCGCTCCGCCGGATGGGCATGGATTCTCCTATATGCCTTTGCCTTCCAGATTTACTTTGATTTCAGCGGTTACACCGATATTGCCATCGGGCTGGGAAGATTACTCGGGATAAAACTTCCCGAGAACTTCAACCAACCTTATTTGAAACCCAACCTGACCCAATTTTGGAATAATTGGCATATGACTTTAACACAATGGTTCCGCGCATATTATTTTAACCCGCTTACTCGGGCATTGCGTGCATGGAAGAAACCCATATCAATCCCAACCATCATATTATTTACCCAGCTAACGACCATGGTCCTGATCGGTCTTTGGCATGGCGTGTCGGTTAATTTTGTTGCCTGGGGGCTGTGGCATGGATTTGGGCTTTTTGTTCACAACCGCTGGTCTGATTTAACCCGTTCTTCATTCCTTAAGTTACCGTTGCATTGGCAGAAAGGATTGAATGTGGGGGGCACACTCCTGACTTTCAATTTTATATCCATAGGTTGGATATTCTTTGCCCTGCCACGCCCATCCATATCTTTCCATTTCTTGCAGGTGTTATTTGGTTTGGTATAAATGAAATTCCGGTTTATAAGAAATGTAATTTTCAAGGGTCTGGTCCTTTTCCTTCTTTTCAATTTTGTTTTTACCGCGGTGCCACCTGTTTTTTTGGGCAAAGTTTCTCTCTATAACCACCTTTTCGCTGGTCGCCTGCGTTTCCCCTTTGGCGAAGACTCCTCCCAGTCATATAATCTCAGCCTTTTTAATTTGGATGCCATGTTCGCCTCGCATGTGATCGCGAAAAGCCCAAAACCAGAAAGCGAATACCGGGTCATTGCTATTGGAGATTCGTCGGTATGGGGAACGCTCCTGCAACCGGAAGATACACTCGCTGGTCAGTTGGGTGCATTGGGGATAACTCATTGTAGTAAAGCGGTAAGGGTCTATAACCTTGGTTATCCAACCATATCGCTGGCAAAGGATTTGATGGTGCTTGATTATGCAATGCGCTACCAGCCGGACTTAATTATTTGGCTGGTTTCACTGGAAGCATTCCCGGCAGATAACCAACTTTCGTCCCCCATTGTGGCGAACAATGCTGCAAGGATGGACGGTTTAATTGCCAGGTACAACTTGCCCCTCGACCCAAATGATCCCGCCCTGCTTCATCGTGGTTTTTGGGATAGCACACTGATTGGTCAAAGACGAGCCCTTGCAGATTTGTTTCGTCTACAAATGTACGGTTTAATGTGGAATGCGACAGGAATTGACCAAACTTATCCAGCGGACTATCAACGCGCACAGACAGATTTTGACACCGACACAACTTACCGCGACATGCATCCGCCAAGGCTGGACACATCTAGGTTGGAATTTGGATTAATAGGTGCGGCTTCGCGCATTGCAAAAAATACACCGTTGATAATAATTAACGAACCCATGCTTATCAGTGCAGGAAAAAACAGCGATTTGCGATACAATTTTTTTTATCCCCGGTGGGCGTACGACCAATGGCGCGAAATAATGTCCACAAATGCGAAACAAGGGAATTGGAATTATCTCGACTTGTGGAACGTAATTCCAGTTGATGAGTTTACTAATAGTGCCATCCACCTGACACCTGCGGGTGAAGCGAAATTAACCGCGCGGGTGGAGCCGGTGATTCTTAATCAGAGATGTCCATGAAGAAATACCTGCTTATTGCCACATTAATATTCGTTCTCGGGGCATGTGGCACATCAACAACAACCCTCGCTCCGTCTACGCGAACACCGTCAATACCCATAACTTCGACGACTACAGCATCAGAAACGAGAACAGTTTTACCCGGTGAAACGCAGATACTGCCTCCCACACCATCTTCCACGGTCCCAGCAGATGCCTGGCGGTCCTTGCCTGTTTTCCCCACGAGTGTGTCTCAGAGAATGATAGAAGTTTTCAAACACGGATTGGAGCGTGGTCGAGATCCATCCCATCTGTCAAAAATAGGTGACTGCCAAAACATCACCCCATACTTTCTAGCTGCATTTGATAGTCCATCCAATTACCGGCTTGGAAACCAATATGAGAGCCTCCAATCAACGATAGACTATTTTTCCGGATCCTGGTCACGAAAAAGCATTGCAACCCACGGTGGTTTTAATGCTGCCACTGTTATGAATCCCAATTGGATAATCATTCCGAGGTCCCCAGAATGTGATAAGGGCGAGACACCTTCAGCTTGCGAGCTTCGCCTGTATAACCCATCATTCGCCATTATCAGCATGGAGGAAGCCTGGTCGGGTGATCTTTCCAAGTACGATCATTATTTGCGTATGCTAGTCGAATTTGTTCTTTCACAGGATGTGATTCCCATCATCGCTACACGGGCAGAATTACCGGACTCTTCGATCAGCATCAATGCCATAGTGGTTCAAGTTGCTTATGATTATCAGATACCCTTATGGAATTTTGGAGCTGCAGCCGCGCACTTGCCCAACAATGGTCTAAGCAAGGATGGCTTTCATTTGACACCCGGAACAGTGGAGGGGAATTACTATTTCGACGATCCTGCCCGCATGGAACTTGGATGGACCATTCGCAACCTAACTGCCTTGCAGTCAGTTGATGCTGTCTTTCACGGCGTAACGAAATAACCATGAAACAAACCTCCGCTTTTATTTTGCTCGTTATCATGGGGACTGCATGCAGTACCACGGTAACCGTTCCACCGCTAACAGAAACATCTCCAGCAACCCCCACGGGGGAGCTGGCACCACCCCCAACCTCCATCATTGCTCCCACAATGGCTCCACACCCGTCTGCCACACCCGACCAACGTATTCCACCTGAGCAATGGCAAAAATGGCCGGTTGTTCCATCTGTGACCGGGAAAGCCATCGAAATTTATAAAATCGGCTTGGGCTTGGGAAATAATCCGCATGCATTTTCAAAATCTGGTGACTGCCAGAGCATTAAAGCTGCTTTTATGGGCTATTTTGATTTACCCGACCGTTACAACCTGGGCACAGATTATCAATATCTCCAGGTAACCATAAATAACTTTTCTGGATACTTTAACACTGATGGGCAGGCTGTAAAAGGCGGTTTCAATGCCGCCACTGTTCTTTCACCTTTGTGGGCCAACGCAGAAACATGTCAGCCGGGAGAAAACCCACTCGAATGTGAGCTGCGCATAACCAAACCAATCATTGTATTTATCAGCTTTGAAGCCTGGTGGGAAGGCCGCACCCCTCAGATTTATGAGAAATATATGCGCCAGGTCATCGAGACAGTGATGGACCACGGAGCGGTTCCAATTCTAGCCACAAAAGCAGATAACATTGAAGGGGATCAAAGCATCAATTTAACCACCGCTCGTCTTGCCTATGAATACGACCTTCCACTGTGGAATTTCTGGCTGTCCGTCCAATCTCTCCCCGACCATGGGATGGATCCCATCCGTAATGATGGATTTCACATTTCCACGGACGGCTGGAACGTGCGCAGTTTCACCGGTCTCTTGGCTTTGGACAACATATGGCGAGGGCTGCGTGATTCTGGTTCAAAAGTTACAGTCCTACCCACAGGAACCCCGGAACCGACCCAGTCATCAAATCTGTTACCTGTCCCTGCGGATGGAAGCTCCTTAAAAACAAGCACTGAACCCATCGTATTCAACATCATGTCTCGTCGAAACGGGACATATGAATCAAAGGGAGTATATTTATTTGACATTGCCACCTTAAAAAGTGTGCAAATTCTCGGGTCTGGCTTTAAATATCAATCTTCTTCACCGGATGGAAAATACCTGCTTGTAAACCAAGGCGGTCTGCTCTACAAGACCGAAGGTACGACCTTGACCCTGTTGACAGATAGGTTCTTTGACTTGGGAGAAACCGATGCCATCTGGCTTCCGGGTGGGAGTATTGCCATGATCCTTCAGAATGACAGCGATACATCCCTGGCGATAATAGCGCCAGATGGCACTCAATTTACTCCGGTAATAACAGATGCAATGCCGATCATGATTTATCCTTCCACCGATGGGATGAATTTAGCTTGGGAAAGCGGTAAATGCACTTCTACGAATCAATGCACCCAGGATGGTGCGTGGATGACAAACCTTTCCACTGGTAAAAGCCAATTGCTAAACGGAATAAATAGACCGCTGATTTCACCAGACGGAAAAATAATGGCGTATATTTACCCTCCCGAAGTTGACACCAGCAACCTGGCGTTTTCTTTTACTGGCGGATCCTCACCGCGGAAATATCCGCTTCCTGGAGATATTCTGGCTGATATGGCTTGGCAGCCAGGAGGCAGTTGGCTGGCGGTCCAGATGGACAAACGAAGTGACTATTCCGGTCGTGTCACCGGAAGCAATTTTTACCTCGTAAATGCGGCAAATTTAAGCATCCGACAACTTACATCAGTCGATCTTGTGAATCCCAGGATTGTCTGGTCACCAGATGGTCGTACCTTGCTTTGGTTGGGAACTGTCTGGGAAAACAATTCATATTCAATCCATTTTTGGAAAGTGGATGTTGCCTCGGGTTGGGGGCAAGAGTTAACTGGTGCCCTTCTTCCGGCAGAGAGCGACTATCTTTTTGTGAATAACGCAAGGTGGCTGGCGCGCCCTTAAAATTAATGGATTACAATAGGCCGTTGCCATATAATTTCACAAGAAGGAGAATCAAGTGACTGACGAAATTACTTCCATCCTGGCGAGTTATATCGCCAGTGAATTCCTTAAGCAACCAGACCGTCTCATCAAATCAGATGAACCCCTGTTGACAAGCGGTTTGATTGATTCCTTCCACCTGGTGGATCTTTCCCTTTTTGTCGAGAATACCTTTGGTGTGCGCATAGACGATGTTGAACTCAATGCATCGTCTTTTGATACTTTGACCCAATTGGCTGATTTCATCAAGGAACGTAAATAAAAATTATGAATTTTTCCAACATCCTCCAACGACACTATGAGCAATCACCAGATAAAGTCATCATTACCCTGTTATTTGCCAACAAGCCCGATCACGCAGTGACGTATCGTGAGTTACTACAAGGTGCATCCGGTTATGTAAAAACATTTATTCAAAATGGCATTCTCCCCGGGGATGTAATCCTGCTCATCCTCCAGCATGAGGTGGACTTGCTCTATGCTTATTTTGGGGCAGTCTTGCATGGAGCCATCCCATCGATCATGCCCTTCCTGACCGAAAAGTTGCTGCCAGACAGGTACCGCACTGACCTGGTAAATCTTGTTTCTGTCACCCGACCAACAGCAGTTGTCACATACCGGGCGTTTGAACCCGAAGTCCGCATGGCGCTCAAATCTGGCAAGAACTCGATAAAAGCGGTGATTGTCAGTGATCCAACCGATGGGACCAGCATTGATTTGTGTCAGCCTGATTTCTCCACCTTTGGAGGCCTCACCCGCAAAGAGGAAGATGTTGTTTTACTCCAACATTCGTCTGGATCGACGGGATTGCAGAAAGGGGTGGCACTCTCCCATCGCTCCATCTTCAATCACATGGAAGCTTACGGGGAATCCATTCAGCTATCGAAGGATGATATTATCGTTTCCTGGCTCCCCCTTTATCACGACATGGGATTGATTGCCTGTTTCCTGCTGCCCATCCTTGAAGGAATCCCCGTGGTGCAGATGTCTCCGTTTGATTGGGTGCGAGCCCCTCAACGGTTGCTGCAGGCAATTGCAATCCATCACGGCACGCTCACATGGCTGCCCAATTTTGCATACAACTTCTGCGCCCAAAAAATCAGGGATCGTGACATGGTAGGAGTAGATTTGTCGTCCTGGCGTGCGAGCATAAATACCTCGGAACCTGTTAAATACAAGAGTCATGAAATGTTCTATGAGCGCTTTAAGTCTCATGGATTACGCTTCGAAACCCTGCAAACTTCTTATGGAATGGCAGAAAATGTTTTCGCGGTCACCCAAAATGATTTGCATAAAAAACCATATATTGAGGACATCGACCGCGATTCTTTCACCGATGATCGTTTTGCACGCCCAGCCTTTAATGATCGCCCATCCATCCAGATGATGTCTTGCGGAAAACCGATTCCCCAAACGAAAATCCGCATCGTGGATGATAAAGGCCACGATGTCGAGGAGCGTCATATCGGTGAGATTGTTTTAAAGAGTAACTGCATGCTTACCAGTTACTACAATCGTCCGGATATTACCAAGAAAGCCTTTATTGATGATGGGTGGTATATGTCTGGGGATTATGGTTACATGGTTAACGGGGAGATATTCATTGCCGGTCGGAAGAAAGACTTAATTATTGTCGGGGGAAAAAATATATATCCACAGGACCTGGAACTGCTGGCGTATGAAGTGACTGGTGTTCATGCAGGACGTGCTTCCGCCTTTGGATTGTTTAATGAATCAACCGGAACCGAGGACGTGATCATGGTAGCCGAAGTGGACACGGATGACCAAGCCGAGCGGCAAAAGATAGCGGATGCGATTCGTGCAACCGTGACACGAGGGTCGGCGGTAGTATTGCGACATGTTCATCTAGTCAAACATCCCTGGCTGGTGAAGACTTCAAGCGGAAAAACCGCCCGGTCTGCCAATCGGGAGAAATTTATAGATGAAATGAAAGTTAATGGGCAAAACTACTAAACTTGACCTTGAGAATTTTATCTAAATTCTTGTGTCCCCCCAAAAAAAAATCTGGCAGGTGATTTCAACCTGCCAGGTCTTATTATACGAGCGGAATTATTAGCCAGGTGTGATTCGATGCTCGAGTGTGCGGTTGAAAATTTCTTCCTGTTCTTCCTTAATAACAGACTTTGATTTCTTGCTTTTTATGTTACTTTTCTTATCTCCCGCACGAACCTGAGCTTCCTTAAAGGCAATTTGAAAAGCGGTCAATTCAGGTTCTATTGGTTCGGTCTCTTCCACAACCTCTTCGGTTTTCTTGCCTTTTTTAGCACTTCGCCCCTTGGGAGATTCTGCCTTTTTTATTTCTGCGACAACTTCTTCTGGTTTGGGAGTGGCAGCCTTGATGCTTAGTCGGATCTGCTTTTTCCGACGATCCACATCCAAAATTTTGGCCTCGACTTCGTCTCCCTCTTTTAATACTTCGGCAGGGTTCTTGACATAGTCATGGGAGATCTCACTGACGTGGACCAATCCTGGGCGTTCAGCCCCAATTTCAACAAATGCACCGTACGCTTCAAGGCGGGAAACTTTACCTTTGACAATCATATCCGGTTTCATGTCACGCCATTCCAGGGATAACGGTTCGACCATCGTCAATTCCACCCTGTCTTCATGGATCCGGCGTACCCATACAGTTACAGATTGACCGACTTTAATGACGTCTTCCACCCGGTTGACCGAATCTTTTTGCAACTGTGAAATGTGAATTACCCCGGGAATCTTTTGTCCTACATCCAGAATGGCCCCCGCAATGGTCGTTTTAATGACTTTGCCTGTTAAACGTGCCTTTGGTTGCAGCGCACTATTTGACGCCGCGGTTATAGATCCCATTTAAGCTACTCCCGTATTCTTGATTTGAGCCGAGGGCGGATTATACCTGTTTAGGGGATAACAGTCAATCATGATAATCACAAAAAAAGAAATGGTCGGGCTGATGCCAGACCATTTCCCGGTTTAGTGAAATCGATAACACTCTTCACATTCCAGCCATGAACGCCAATCCGACCGTACCTGGACCTGCGTGCGAGCCGATGACTGGCGAAACGGATGAAAATATGGACTCCATGGGTTGCAGCAGGAGGGAGGCAGTGGCAAGAGTGGCACGAGCGTCGGCTTCTGCATTTGCGTGCAGGGTAGCCAGGCGTACGGGTGTCTTGCCAGCAACATGTTGCGCAACCAGGTCTACCATCCGATCCATTGCCTTACGCTTTGTACGGACTTTCTCCACAGACTCTATCCGTCCATCCCGCAGCTCCAAGATGGGTTTAATATTTAACGCCGATCCCAACAACGCCTGTGCACCACCAATTCGCCCACCCCGTCGAAGGAATTCCAGCGTGTCCACAACGAAATAAACGCCGGTGTGGTCACGGGCTTTTTCAGCAAGGTGTTGGCATTCAGAAAGTGAGGAACCATCCTGGGCAGCGCGAGCGGCGAGCAGCACGTGAAAGCCCATCGCCATGGCAGTGGAATTGGAGTCAACAATGACGATTCTTTCAGCCGCTTTTGGGAGCATCTCACGCGCTTGAATGGCTGATTGCATCGTGCCGGAAAGTTTCGATGAAATAAAAATCCCCAACACATCGAAACCGTCTTCAAGCAATTTCTCAAAATAAGCCTTCATATCCCCTATGGCAACTTGTGAAGTAGTTGGCATTATTTTGGCCGTCTCCAAGCGTTTGTAGAATTCATCCGGCATTATATCCACCCCATCTCGAAAGGTTTCATCTCCCCATATTAACACTTGCGGTGCTACTGTTATATGATGAGCTTTAACCATTGTTTCGGGGATATATGCGGTGCTGTCTGTTATTACTGCGACTTTAGACATGGTATCTCCTTATGAAAGCAGATTCTTATCAATTAATAGCCTGATGTTATAACCCTGAAAGTTCCCCGCGGACACGCTTCTCCTTGACCATATGGTTGTTATCGGCTAAAATCTGTTCGCCTTCGGGCAATTCCTGTTTAAATGAAGAGAAATTGTGTTTGAAACGCTAACCAAACGCCTTACCCGGCTTTTTGATCAATTAAGGAACAGAGGCCTCCTATCCGAGGCTGATGTTGACGCTGCGTTGAGGGAAGTACGTTTGGCATTGTTGGAAGCCGACGTCCACTATCGTGTAGTCAAGGAATTTATTTCCCACGTACGTGTCCGGGCGATTGGATCGGAAGTATCAAAGGCTCTTAATCCCGGCCAGCAAGTGGTGAAAATCGTTAACGAAGAACTGATTTCCACGCTTGGAAATCCTGTTCCTCTCAACCTTTCTGGTGAAAAACCAAGGGTATTATTGCTAGTCGGATTGCAAGGGTCTGGAAAAACCACCACCGCTGGGAAACTAGCCAAGTTCCTGCGGGAGAAGGGTGAAAGAGTGATGCTTGTTGCTGGGGATCCGTATCGGCCGGCAGCCACGGAGCAGTTGCAAGTTCTTGGCAAACAAATGGGTGTCCCGGTATATTTTGAGTCCAACATCACTCCGCCCGAACTGGCGTTGCACGCCTTCACAATTGCTAAAAGCGGTGGATACACTGTTGTTGTCATTGATACAGCCGGTCGCTCACAATTGGATGAAAACCTGATGGGTGAACTCCAGTCGATTGTTAAGTTGGTGCCACCCACCGACACTCTTCTGGTGGTTGATTCAATGACTGGTCAGGAAGCCTTGCATATTGCACAAGGTTTTCAGAATGCGGTTCCTGTTACTGGTCTAATTTTATCCAAAATGGATGGTGACTCACGCGGTGGAGCAGCCATCTCCATCCGATCAGTCACTGGTGTTCCTATAAAGTTCATCGGAACCGGGGAAAAACTGGACGCGCTGGAGGTGTTTCAACCAGAACGCATTGCTTCCCGCATCCTGGGAATGGGGGATATTCTCGGCTTGATCGAGAAGGCCGAGGCAGCCTTCGATGAAAAGGAATCCCAACGGCAAGCAGAACGTCTAATAAGTGGGCAATTTTCATTGGAAGACTTGGTGGAAATGCTGCACTCATCGAAAAAGATGGGATCCATGAGTCAGATGGTGGACATGCTTCCCGGTGATCTTGGACGAACCGCCCGCAATATCTCTCCGGAAGAATTGGATCGTTCGACAAAGCGAACGGAAGCGATCATCAATTCGATGACGACCACTGAACGAGGCGATCCCGGAGTGTTGAATGCCAGCCGACGGAGACGCATCGCCCGCGGAAGCGGGCTTGAAGTCCAGGATGTAAACCGACTTGTAAAGCAGTTTCGGGAAATGCAAAAAATGTTAAAATTGATGGAAAAAACCAAAGGTCGCGGGCTATCGCGCTTGTTTGGATGAGGTAAAATATACTTTAAATGTAAAGTCTTCAATCGCAGGGATATTTTCGGCAGTTCTGGAGCCATCCCTGATCAAATAAAAGTTTTCAAGATTGCACAGGCACTCCTTTCTGCCCCTCTCTGTGCAGTTTGCTGAAAACATAATAACCATAAACATGATCTAAAGGAGAATTTTCGAATGGTTCGTATCCGTCTTCGCCGTACAGGATTAAAAGGCCAACCTTCTTTTCGGCTGGTCGTTGCTGACAAGGAAAGCCCGCGCGATGGCCGTTTCCTGGAAATTGTTGGTTATTATAATCCACGCACTGAGCCTGCCACTTTAAATATTAAAGAAGACCGTGTCTACGAGTGGATGAGCAAGGGTGCCTTGCCAACCGAATCCGTGTCACAATTATTCAAGACCGTCGGAACTTTGGAACGATTTGAGCGCTTTAAAACAGGTGAATCATCAGAAACCCTGCTTGCTGAAGCGGAATCTGCCCAAGCTGCGCGTAGGCATACAAAACAGGATGAAAAGTAATCTGACCAAACATCCATTCTTGAAGAGCAGAATACACCTAGTGATCGGGATGCCATGAAATCACTCTCAGAATATATTGTAAAATCCCTTGTTGATTTCCCAGATGAAGTCAGTGTAAAAGAGATTCGCCATGGAAACCGTGTGACTCTCGAGCTGAGTGTTGCCAAAGATGACATGGGAAGGGTCATAGGAAAGGGAGGTCGGATTGCCAATGCCATCCGAACCTTGTTGCGTGTGGCGGCTGAACGTGAAGGTGACCAGGTCACACTTGATGTGGTAGAACCATAACGGCATGTCTGGTCCGATAACTCGTCAAAAGGGCCCGTCGAAAGCTGGCGGGCCGACTTTCATAGTGGTCGGAAAAGTGCGACGCCCACATGGTTTGCATGGTGAAATGGTAGTGGAACTCCATACTGATTTTCCAGAAAGATTGTCCCCAAAAAGAGTCGTCTTCATCGGTAACAAGCATGTGAAAATGATCATTTCAAGCCAACGTCCACATTTTGAGGGAATGTTACTCGGTTTTAATGAAATAACTTCCCCGGAGGCGGCAGGCCGTTTTAGAAACCAGACAATCTCAATATCTTCATCTGATTTGTATAATCTTCCTCCCGGCAGGTATTATTTTCACCAACTACAGGGTTTGGAAGCAATGGATGAGGATGGCAATCTCCTCGGCACAGTTATAGAAATTCTTGAAACCGGCGCAAACGATGTTTATGTTGTGAAGGACCAAACCGGGCGAGAGTTATTGCTTCCTGCCACCCCGGAAGTCGTTAAGAGTGTCAACCTGGAAACCAAAACCATGGTAATTCATGTCATTCCCGGACTTCTTGAATAACAACAAAGAAGAATCGCTGTAAATTATTAGGCAGCGATTTGAGGTTTATTTTCCAGACGGGACGAACAATCAGATTGATTAAACAATAAAATACAAAAAAGTGGACGAAAAACGGTTTTGGGTTGGTTTCAATCTTGTCAAGGGAATTGGAGCAGTACGCCTGCGAGGCTTACACGACTATTTTGGTAATCTGTCCCTGGCGTGGGAAGCCCCCGAACGTACACTGCAAGAGGCTGGCTTAAGCTTGAAACTCGCCGAACGAGTGGTACAGGCGCGTGCGGGTGTTAACCTGGATGAATACCTCGAAAGGGTTTCAAAAAAAAATATCGACATTCTTACGTGGGAGGATGAACTTTATCCATCACGATTGAAAGAAATTGACCAACCGCCACCAGTCCTTTATGTGCGAGGTTTATTAACTTCTGAAGATTCATGGGCTGTTGCCATTGTAGGAACCCGTCGGGTCAGCAATTATGGCAAACAGGTGGCTGAAGAATTAGGTTCCTTTTTAGCGATGAACGGCGTCACGGTGGTATCCGGATTGGCACGCGGGGTGGATGCCATTGCCCACCAATCCGCCCTCAAGGCAGGGGGACGGACAATTGCCGTCTTTGGTTCTGGCGTGGATCGGATTTACCCCCCTGAACATACCCCACTGGCTGAAAAGATAATCACCTCGGGTGCGCTGATCAGCGATTATCCCCTGGGGACACCTCCGGATGCATCCAATTTTCCCCCCCGCAACCGAATCATCTCGGGTCTATCCATGGCGACGATCGTTGTTGAGGCTGGAGAAACCAGCGGTGCCTTGATTACTGCCCAGTTCGCACTTGACCAGGGCCGCGAGGTCTTTGCTGTTCCAGGCAATATCTTGGCTCCACAAAGCAAGGGTACAAACAAATTGATTGCCCAGGGGGCACGACCGATGCTTTCAGTGAACGACCTGCTGGATGTGTTAAATCTTACCCGTGTCGCCGAACAAAGGCACTCCCGTATGGTTATGCCGGTTGATGAAACAGAATCAAAAATAATGCAGGTTTTAACCCACGAACCCATGCACATGGATGAAATCCAAAACCAGACAGGCTTGCCAATCGAGCGCGTCTCGTCAACCCTGGTTATGATGGAGTTCAAAGGATTGGTACGGCAGGTGGGAGGGCTAAATTACATAGGGGTAAGGGATGAGAAGGTAGAATACCAGGTTTAAACTATGAAACATGCATATGCAGTCATCATGGCAGGTGGTGGTGGAACCCGTTTATGGCCCATCTCACGAAAAAAACACCCCAAACACCTGCTGAAATTGTTGGGAGAGCGAACTCTTTTCCAGGGCACAGTGGATCGCCTTAAAGATTTTATTCCACTGGATCGGATTTTGGTTGTCACTACAAAAGAACAAGAACAGGAACTAAAAAAGCAGGAACCTCAACTCCCGACGGGCAATTATATTATTGAGCCCATGCCTCGGGGTACCGCCTCGGTCGTAGCATTGGCAGCCGCTGTACTGGCAAAACGGGATCCCGAAGCTGTGATGATTGTCCTTCCAGCTGACCATTACATCCAAAATAACGACCAATTCAATCGCCATATCCAAGTTGCGGTAAAGGTGGCAACCCTGAATTACCTTGTGACGCTGGGCATCACTCCGACTTTTCCAGCAACTGGATATGGATATATCGAAAGAGATGAAGTCCTTCCCGAGAAATTTGAACCCCCGGTTTTTCGAGTTTTGCGTTTTATCGAAAAACCTGATGAGCCGACTGCTTGTAAATTCATTGAAAGTGGAAATTATTCATGGAATTCAGGCATTTTCATTTGGAGGGTCGATCGTATTTTAAAAGAATTCCAAAATCAAATGCCGGATCTTAAATCTGTGATAGACAAAATAGGGGCAACCTGGGGGACCTCAGATCAGGACGAAACACTTTCTTCAGGGTGGACGAATCTGAAAACGGAGACCATTGATTACGGTATTATGGAACACGCGGCAAATGTAGCAGTTCTGCCGGCAGACGGCTTGGAATGGAGTGACATCGGCTCTTGGGATTCATTATTTGATTTGCTTGTCCCGGATAAAGACGGAAATGTTGTCGTCAAAAGCGATTATATGCCGCTGGAAACGAAAAACACACTTGTATATTCTTCTGAAATGAAACTCGTTGTAACCATTGGCTTGGAGGATTTGATAATAATTGACTCAAGCGATGCGCTGCTAGTTTGTCGCCGAGACCAGGCTCAAAAGGTGCGCCAGGTCATTGAAAATCTGAAGAAATCTCAGCGGGACAAATATCGGTAGGAGGTGCCACTTGGAAGCATTCTGCATGAAATGTAAAACCAAACGGGAAATCGTTGACCCTGAAGCTGCTTTCAATGCTGTAGGAGTGCCTGTTACGCGGGGAAAATGCGGTATCTGCGGGACGACTCTTTATCGCATAGGAAAAACCGAAGCCCATAATGGAATGGTAAAGCCTGAAAAAACCGATAAGCGGAAGGGAAAATTGGTTATTGTTGAGTCACCAGCCAAGGCCAAAACTGTCGGGCGTTTCCTCGGGAAGGGATATACGGTTCGGGCGTCTGTGGGGCATGTACGTGATCTTCTTCGGTCACAGTTATCGGTGGATGTGGAAAATAATTTTGCTCCCAAATACAGGGTCCCCAATGAAAAGAAAGCGGTCGTTAAAGAACTAAAACAACTGGCAAAGGAAGCTGCAGAAATTTACCTGGCAACTGATCCCGATAGGGAAGGGGAGGCCATTTCATGGCACTTGATGGAAGCCGCGGCCATAAATCCCAAGTTGGCCAAGCGGGTTGTTTTTCACGAAATAACTGAGAATGCCATTGGCGAGGCTTTTTCAAATCCGCGTGAAATTAACATGGAATTGGTAAATGCCCAACAAGCACGACGTGTTTTGGACCGATTGGTTGGTTACAGTATCAGCCCGATCTTATGGGAAAAGGTGCGCAGCCGTCTTTCCGCAGGTCGCGTGCAATCCGTGGCATTGCGTTTAATTGTCGAGCGTGAACGGGAGATTGATGCATTTAACCCGGTCGAATATTGGTCCATCGGGGCGGAGATGCGACCTGAAGGTCAAAAGCAGACCTTCATCACAAAACTGAGCAAGATTGATGGAAAAGACCCTGAACTGGGCAGTGAAGAAATAGTAAAGCCGCTATTAATCGAAATGGAAAAAATTCCTTACCTGGTAACGCGCGTCAAGCGGGGAGAAAGGCGGCGCAAACCTTCCGCGCCCTTCATAACTTCAACCCTTCAGCAAGATGCCTCCCGAAAGTTGGGATTCACCGCGAAAAGGACCATGGGTCTTGCGCAAGGTCTTTATGAAGGCCAGGATGTTGGCGAAGGGGGGACATCCGGGTTGATCACCTATATGCGAACCGACTCGACCAACATTGCTGAATTAGCCCGCAATGAGGCAAAGGCGTATATCACTCAACGTTATGGGAACGATTTTGTCCCCGAAACTCCCCCGGTATATACAAAGAAAGTGGCTGGTGCGCAGGAAGCCCATGAAGCGATCCGCCCGACTTCCGTTTTGCGAGATCCGGAAAAAGTCAAACCCTTCCTCGACCCAGCCATGTTCAAACTGTATCAACTCATATGGCAGCGGTTCGTTGCTTCACAAATGGAAAGTGCTGTGTTTGATACCCTCTCTGTGGATGTCACCGGTCAAGGTTCTCTTCACGAATATACTTTCAGAGCGGCAGGTTCAGTTGTTAAATTCCCTGGATTCCTTGTAGTATATGAAGAGGCAAAGGACGATGATAAGAAGTCTGATGAAGAAGATGAAATTAATGTCCGGATACCGGCTTCGATTTCCGAAGGTCAAAAGCAGGATTTGATACGACTTATCCCGGAGCAGCACTTTACCCAACCGCCGCCCAGGTTTTCGGAAGCTTCCCTGGTCCAAATTTTAGAGGAATACGGAATTGGACGCCCATCCACGTATGCCCCAACCCTCTCCACCATCCAACAGCGCGGTTACGTGGAAAGAATTGATAGAAGACTTATTCCAACGGAAACAGGTATCCTGGTCAACGGTTTAATGGAGCAATATTTTCCAGAAATTATTGACCTGACCTTCACCGCCCGCATGGAGGAAGACCTGGATAAAATTTCACTGGGACAGGCAGACTGGGTCAAAATAATGGAAGCGTTTTACAAGCCCTTTTCCGTGACAGTGGCAAAAGCTCAATTAGACATGCCTGTTGTCAAGACCGGCCCAGAACCCATTGGCAGAACATGCCCGGAATGCGGCAAGGATTTGGTCATTCGATATGGGCGCTACGGTAAATTTATTTCATGCTCCGGGTTCCCTGAATGCCGACATACAGAAGCCTGGTTGGAAAAAATCGGTGTAATTTGTCCAAAGGATGGCGGTGATATTGTTTCCCGGAAAACTCGTAAAGGACGCATCTTTTTTGGTTGTGCGAATTACCCCAATTGTGATTTTACTTCCTGGAAACGACCTTTACCCCAGCCATGCCCGAAATGCAAAGGAATGCTGGTCGTGGCCAATAAACGCGAAGCCCAATGCCTGGCATGTGAAGAAACCTTCCTGCTGGATGATATAGTCCCTGAAACTGTATAATCAAGTTCATGGTACGCTGGTGAAGACAGCCTATTTCAGGAGAAAAAGTCGCGGCTCGTGACATAAATCCGGGTTGTGAAACATGAAATGTCCCCATATTCCTCCAGGAATAACCAGCCTCGAACCATTCTTTATTAGTGGGGAGAATGCAGATCGCTTAAAAATGACCTGGATAGTATAAATATTACCCATAATTTACATATATTTATGTACCCCAGTCACGAAAAACACCATAAAAATAGGTGTTGGCGTATTCGATAACATTCTGTATAATCACCTTATGAGTCGGAGCTATCGAAGGAGCTTTCCATGATGAAAATCCTTGAATATATGAAAAAACCGGTTGTGGCAGCTGCATTGGGGTTTTTAGTGGGGCTGTTCATCGGCCTCGTCGTTCTCGGCTGGGGATTGTGGCCAGTCCAGTGGACGAACGCTGCTCCATCGTCTTTGCGATCTGATCTGCAGCAGGATTATTTGCGCATGACGATAGACTCTTTTGTCATCAATCCTGACCCGGTGATTGCCCGTTCACGTTTCTCAGCGTTGGGAACTGATGGACCGGAAGTGTTGAAAAAAATCCAGGCCGGGTATCCGGACCAGAATGCTGTAAAGAATTTCTCAGGTATTGTTTTGGTCCCTGCCTCAAACGCAACTTCATCTCCAACGGCAACCAAACCTGCAGCCGCCAAATCTAGCTCATTAACCATTTTTTTGATCATTGGTGGAGCGATCATTTTGTTTGCCATCCTGGGATTTGCTGCTTTCAAATACTTGCTTCCACTTTTCCAACACAGGACCGTGGAAAGACCGGCAATTCAATCTCGAGAATTAACCAACCAATCAGAAATGACCGATTATTCCACCATGGGTGCTGAGCAGCCAATCGCTCAATTCATGACCACCTACGTCCTGGGTGACGATTTGTTTGATGATTCATTCAGCATCGACTCGCCATCCGGTGAATTTTTGGGGGAGTGTGGAATTGGCATATCGGAAACCATAGGTGTCGGTGAACCCAAAAAAGTGACTGCGTTTGAAGTCTGGCTGTTTGACAAGAACGACATCCAGACTGTAACCAAGGTACTAATGAGTTCCCATGCATTTAACGATTCCGCCACCTTCCAACGTTTGCAGGCTAAAGGTGAACCATTCCTGGTTGAGCGTGGAAAACAGGTTGTCTTAGAGACTGCAGCTCTGCAACTGGTGGCGACTGCTTCAGATATGGCTTATGGCCAGGGGGCTTTACCTGAAAATAGTTATTTCGAACGTCTTACGCTTGAGATTGCAGTTTGGCCCAAAGTAGTGCCCCCGGCCTAGTAATAATTGGGCGACCCGCAGAGGTCGCCCTTTTCTTTATTGGATTTTCAATATTTTCAAGTGGATTTTTCCACCCGGCGTTTCCGCCTCCACCGTTTCACCGACACGGTGATCCATGAGGGCGTTCCCGATGGGGGATTCATAAGAAATCTTCCCGATACCCGGATCTGCTTCCTGGGCTCCAACCAATTGAAAAACTTCCGGATCAAATCCTTCTTCATGGACAGTCACACTTGCACCAACAATAACCGTATTTTTAGGTGTGTTGGTAACATCGACAATAACCGCATTACGCAATATGAATTCCAACTCCTGGATACGACCTTCGAGAAAACCCTGATCTTCCTTGGCTTTATGGTAGTCGGCATTCTCAGAAAGGTCACCCATTTGAATTGCATCGCGCAAACGACGGGCAAGGGCCTCGCGCTGGGGGCCTCGTAACTCACTTAACTCGATATTAATCTTGGCTGCGCCTTCAGCGGTCAAATAAGAAGGTTGTTTTTTTTGCATGCGAATTTCCATTAACCTTAAGGTTTCAGGTAAGGATCATGAAGCCGGGCATGTTCTTCGATGGCATATCGATCGGTCATCCCAGCGATGTAATCGCAAATGGTCCGTTCAATTCCATGGGCTGGTATCCATTTCTGAACATGCTCTGGAAGTATAAGCGGTTCAGCAAGGTAGGCCGTAAAAAGATCTGTCACGATCATAGTGGCCTTTACCTGCATTCTCACCACCCGATGGTGGCGATAGAGGTTACTAAACAGAAAATCTTTCAGTTCCCGATTGTTGCGCTGCATGGCCTCACTATAACCGGTAATATTAAAATTTAACTTCTGGACATCAAGGGCAGACTTCACCTTGCTTTCGACCAGGTGAATATCCGTGGTATGGATCAGATCGGTCACCAGGAGGCCTACCAAATCGCGGATTAGTCGATGTCTTTCCAAGTCCTGCAGGAAGGGTCCCTCCCAATTATTTTTCCTGGTCAGCGTGTTCCAAAGGGTGATTTCGTTCAGCATTTGCGGGGTGATCATCCCGGAGCGAATTCCGTCATCCAGGTCATGGGTGGTATATGCCAATTCATCTGCGTAGTTGCATATTTGGGTCTCCAGGTTCCCCCGCAATTCCGGGTTGAATTGACGGGCATCCGTGACATCATATTCGGATTCATGTTTGACCATACCCTCGCGAGTTTCCCAGGAAAGATTCAAACCGGGATAATCTGGATACCGTTGTTCCAGTTCAGTGACAATTCTTAAGGATTGCTTGTTGTGGTCAAAGCCACCGGAGTTTTCCATTAATTTTTTTAATGTACTCTCCCCCGCATGACCAAAAGGGGAATGACCCAGATCATGCGCCAGGCAGATCGATTCAACCAAATCTTCATTTGCCCCCAAGGCACGAGCAATGGTGCGACCTATTTGGGCTACTTCCAGGGTATGAGTGAGGCGCGTGCGGAAATAATCTCCTTCAAAATTAATGAACACCTGGGTTTTATATTCCAGCCGTCTGAAGGCAGTGGTATGGAGTACGCGGTCGCGATCGCGCTGAAACACGGTGCGGTAATCAGGTTCAGGATCCGGGTATGCCCTGCCCTTGCTGTCTTTACTGCGCATCCCAAAGGGGGCAAGACTGCGGTCTTCGATTTTTTCGAGTTCCTGACGTGAAAACATAATCAGCTCCCTTTCCGTGAAACGTGAGTTTATCGCGTGATAGATGAGTTGTCAACTATGCAATCGGGTACCAGGATTTTCCCCATTTAATGCTGCACGGATATTCCCCGGTTCTGTGCCAGAGAAAATTATCACTTCCAATCCGGGAACCATTTTCACCAAGGCAAGCATTTCTGTAACCTTGGATTTCATTCCTCCAGTAACATCTGCACCTGTACCAAGGCCCAGACCGGGAGCCTGGGTTTCCATAGTTTGTGAAGTCAACTCCTGGAGGAGGTGGGTCCGGGCGGGGAAATCTGCCCAAACTCCTGACTCCTGCCCGGAAAGCAATATTCGTTTCGGTTTGAGGATCGGGGCCAGATGTGCGAACAAATCCTCGGTAGAAAGGATCGTTCCGCCGCGATCAACATCGAAGACCACATCACCATGAATAACCGGGAATAATCCATTTGCCAACGCCGCGTTTAGAAATGACAAGTCCCACGTGACAACATGCCCATCGCGGGACATCACCGCTGAAAAAGGAGACAGGGTGACAACCGGGAGGCCTGCTTTCCGAAGAGCATCCACGACGAGTCGGTTCAGTGCGGAGGCCTGGTACCAGACTTCGGCAAAACCGCGCCATCCTTCTGATGCGGAAACACCTCGACGAGTACCATATTGATTGGCTGCCTGATGACCAAAGGAACCAGATCCATGTCCAAGAATTACTCGCAGATCTGGATTTCCTTTCATTGAGGCTGCGATTTCGTAACTTAATGATTCCAACATTTCCAGTCGGGGCGTATATGGACTGCTTTTATCCGTAATGAGAGATCCGCCGAGTTTTAGAAATACAAGCATAGAGAAAAATGTAGCACGTTCCGAGCTTGTCGTCAAGAAGGTATAATCGAGTCAGATGAACTTGGATATCCATGCTGCCATGGTGATGGCGGTAACCATTACGTTCCTGGGGGCGATATTCAGCCTCTGGAGCGGGATACGTTCAATTCGCAAGGGACGGATTGTTTCGTATTATCGATTAAGCCGAAAACAAATAGCGGGTGGTTGGAAAGCGATTATTTTCGCATTAGGTTTGGGATGTATTGCATTCCTGCTGGGGCGATACGGTGAACCGGCGTCTTATCGATTATTTCCGCCAAGTCCAACCCCTTCGCCAACCCCCACAATTTCTTTAACTGCCACCATAAGTTTAACACCGACAATATCACTGACACCCACCATCACTCCAAGCCCGGAAATTAGTTACACCCCCACCACAACAAGCACACCTTTCCTGCCCATTGCCATAGAGTCACAATTTAAGAGCGTTATCACCCCCAACCCGGCGGCGATATTCAGTCCACTGGTATTTTCAATAACCGTTAATAAATTCACGCCCATCGATCCCCAGACTGTCTATCAAAATCCCCTGAGCAATATTTTCGTCACTTACTCCTATGATGGCATGACAAACGGTTCTCAATGGACTGCTATTTGGTATCAAAACGGTCTAATGTTGAAATACCAGACAATGGCTTGGGATAGCGGGACGGGGGGGTATGGTCAGGATAAATTAAGCCTTCCTGCGGAACAATGGGTGCCAGGAATTTACCAGTTGGTGTTCTTTGTTGGCCGTGATTGGAAGGTTTTGGGAGAGTTCCGCGTGATGGGTAATCCTCCAACAGAAACCATGTCGGTGACACCCTCCAGGACGACTGCTCCCTCCATGACGTCCAGTGTGACCCGCACGCCGATGCCCACCGGTACTCCACGACCAAGCGACACCCGCTGGCCCAGCCCAACTTCGACGAAGTGATAAATTAGTTAGGGAAGAATACTTGGAAATTGCACCGTATTGGTATCCGACAAATATAGAAAAGAACCTAAACGCTATTTTGCTTTTCAACCATCTTAAAAGCGACCACAATTTGAGCTGCTAACCGGGCATTGTTCAACAGAAGCAATTTATTGGCAGCCAAGGATTCACCCCCGGTGAGTTCAACCATTCTTGCCAGGAGAAAGGGGGTAAGGGATTGCCCGCGGATGCCCTGGTCATGCGCTTCATGAAGGATTTTTTGAATAATGTCAGTTACTTTATCGCGCGGGAGTTCCAAATCGGGTGGTAAAGGTTGGCAAACGAGCACGGAGCTTGTCATTCCCATCTCCCAATGTGTATTGGCAAATTCCACGATTTCAGCAGTGGAATCCAACTTTACGCTGACCGGGAATCCACTCTGGCGGGAGAAAAAGGCGGGGACTTCATCGGTTTGATATCCCACAACCGGGACGCCCATTGTTTCCAGGTATTCCAGCGTGGCTGCAATATCCAAAATGGCTTTAGGACCCGCGCATACAACAACCATGGGTATATTGGAAAGGGCGTGTAAATCAGTGGATATATCAAAGGTTCCCACGTCGTGGACACCCCCGATGCCACCTGTTGCGAAGACCCTGATCCCAGCCTGGTGGGCGATAAACATCGTTCCAGCAACCGTGGTTCCTCCGCATTCCTTTTTAACGATCGCGGTTGCAAAATCCCGCAGGCTGATTTTTTTAACAACCTCTTCGGTTGCCAGGCGTTCCAATTCATTATCAGTCAAGCCTACATGAACTTTTCCATCCAAAACGGCTATGGTGGCAGGGATTGCACCATTTTCCCGAACAACGGATTGAATATCCAGCGCAAGTTGGAGATTATGAGGACGCGGCAACCCGTGGGTTATGACAGTTGATTCCAAGGCAACCACAGGTGAGCGGGAACGCGATATCTGCGGTGCAACAATAAAGGGAAACTTCGGTAAGGAATTAGTTTTTGGCATGGGGGGTTACCTGGTTAGGTACAAAAAATATTCCATTTTTGTTTATTGACCGGTTTGAAATAATAAGCGTCTTCAAGCATAAAATGCCGGATGTATAGGAAAAGGTAAGTATATACTCTTTTTNNTTATCTATGAGAAGACCAATGTCATTAAAAATTGATTTCCATTGCCATACATCGGCCTCCAAGGATTCTTTAGCCTCTCTACCTGAGTTAATTCGTGCCTGCCACCGACGGGGAGTCGATAGACTGGTAATCACGGACCATAATACCATCGATATGGCGCAAATTGCGCATAGCCTTCATCCTGAACTGGTTATCATCGGTGAGGAGATCATGACCACACGCGGTGAAATCCTGGCAGCCTTTGTGACCCAAAATGTTCCGCCAGGACTCTCCCCACAGGAAACGATTAATCGTCTTCGTGATCAAAGCGCCTTTATCAGTGTTTCACACCCTTTTGACAAGTGGCGGAAGGGCGCCTGGATGCTTGAAGATCTGTTGGAAATCACACCTGCCGTTGATGCGGTGGAAGTATTTAATTCCCGATGCCTGTTCCCAAGAAGCAATCGGCAAGCTCAAGATTTCGCCAGCCTGCACAAGCTTCCTGGGACTGCCGGATCGGATGCGCACGCTGCTTTCGAGGTGGGAACCGCAACCTTGATGCTACCGGATTTTAACGATCCAGAAGAACTACGCAAAGTCATATCGCAAGGAATAGTTCGCGGCCGCGCTTCACCGTTCTGGGTTCATTTCATTTCGCGCTATGCTCACCTCTATAAAAAGGGCGTATAATACGCCGGATGGGGCGGTGGCGGAATTGGCAGACGCTGCGGACTTAAAATCCGCCGGTGGTGACACCGTGAGGGTTCGACCCCCTCTCGCCCCACAGA
>DBFP01000016.1 GCA_002294405.1 Anaerolineales bacterium UBA877
TCGCGCAATTCGCCGGTCATGGCGCGCATGGCCGCCCTCAAGGATTACACCACCATCTGCAGCAGTGCCCCCAGCGAATTCCTTTCCGAATTGGCGCTCCGTCATCGAAGCCAGATAACCGGACGAAATTTACAACTCATCCAAAACAACCTGGTCCTTTTGGATGGGTTCTTCGCAGCAAGAATGGATCATTTCAACTGGGTGCGACCGAAAGCCGGTCCCATTGCCTTCCCTCGCCTGATCGGGGAAGATGTTGAACAGTTTTGTCACGAGTTGGTGACAAAATCAGGCGTCCTGCTCCTGCCCGGGACGATGTATGATCATCCGGGTAATCATTTTCGGCTGGGTTTCTCGCGCAAGAATTTGCCGCAAGCCCTGGAGCAGTTGGAACAATTCATGGACTCCCATAAACCCGCGGAGTGAAATGGATGATGACATCCTGCCAATATCTGCGTGAACACCCGGAAGACACTGTTCATAAGAAATACCACGACAACGAATATGGTTTTCCTCCAAAGGAGGAGGCTGCGTTACCAGGGAGGCTGGTACATGAAATTAACCAGGTGGGGCTTACCAGTCTAAAAGCATTTACATTGCCGCCGTATAACCTATGTTAGCCGCATAAAAAAAGCCTATCCATAGGAGAATGGCTACGTTGAGTCATATAATGGCAAGATGCGCGATGAACTGCTAGATCGTAAGATCTTCTTTACCCTAGAAGAAGCCAAAATCTTGATTGCGCGTTGGAGAGAAGAGTACAATCACGTCAGACCAAACAGTGCTTTAGATTATCGTCCCCCACCACCACAAGCCAGGTTGCTTGCTCAACAGTCGGTTATTGCTCCAGGTCTAACATAACAACAGGTACAATCATTGGAGCTGGTCACACGAGAAAACTGGAAGTCATTTACCTATCAATTCTTTATTGAACCAAAGGGTGGTCATCTCCATGAACATTACCGCTGGAAAGAAGATTTTCTTATAGAGATTACTAAAGAATGTGGAAATAAAATCCTGAAAATTGATGAAAAATTACAATATCGCTTGATTGGTATTCCATTTTATAACAATGAAGATGAAAATGAATTCAGAAATAGTCTTGAAATTGTATTAGAGTAGAAGGTGAGGAAAAATGAAAAAGATTAAAAAATTGTTGATTTTAATGCTCATATCGAAAACATAGGATGTATCGTATCAGTTCAAAATGAAATTCCTTTGGGAGTGCTAAGTTTCACCAATAAAGGTTATGGAACTATAACAGCAATAAAATTTATTGCCAAAGGGTACAATTCTTTCGGCGATGTAATTAAAGTCGATGGAAAAGAGGAATTTATTATTATTAAGCAAGATATAAATATTGCACCGAGGAGAAATAGTAAGTCGACGGTCAAACTACCAAACAGCCAAATCAGAAAAATAAATGTCATCGAGAGGCAAGTTCGTTTCTTGGATGGAACAGTAATGACTTATGAAGGAAGCAATAAGCAAGAATATGAAATTGAGCAACTTGAAGTAAGCGATAATAACGATTTAAAAATCCTAGAGGTTTTACATTCATATGAGTCATCGGCAGAATGTTTACCCACCGACACTGAAAAGGGATGGATATGTGTTTGTGGAAATTTAAATAAGTTAGATTCGTCAATTTGTAGCCAATGGGCAAAAGAAAAGATAGCGACATTTAATTATTGCACTAAGGACTCCATAAAGACTTAGATTGAAAACAAACGCTTGCAAAAAGAAGAAGCTGAGCTAAGGCAAAAGCAATTAATTGAAAATGAACGAATTCAAAAAGAGTGGTATGAGCCGCAGCAAGAACAGTTAAAAGCAAAAAGAGCAAAACAACGGAACATTAAAATAGGTGTTGCCATTGTTGTACTAATCGCATTAATTATCATTCCTTTGGAGATTAATCGGGCGAACAATGAAGGGGAAGCAGAAATGAAGAAGAATCTTGCAGGAACATGGAAATGTGATGGCGTTTATAATCCTTTGATTCTTAATTATGATGATGCATATATATTTAATCGATTTCAGGAATTGGATTTCTCAATAATAGATGGAAATTTAATTTATAACCCGCGAGAAGGCTATGTTGTTCTTAAAGAAGAAAACCGTTTGCATAAATATATGTTAATAAACGATAATGGGATACTTAAGTTAAAAATGGACAGTGATGGGGAAAAATATTCATGTGTCTATTCATCAACATCAACTGTTCCCCTTCCGGACCCTAATTCCTCATCTGCAGTACCTTCAGCAACAACTTATTCTCCCACATCTGCATTAAATTTCCCATCAGGGGCAATAATCGGAACATGGTTAGATACTTGGGCATGGACCCGTACAATAGTTATCAAGAGGGTCAATGGTACATACCAGATGACTTCCACTTACTCTGATGGTAATCGAGAAACAATCTCGTTAGGAGTTAAAGTTATTAATGGCGAAGAAAGACTTTATGAAAATCCAGGAAATTTATATGGCGATTATATGGTCATCAAAAGCAATGGGAATTTAGCGTTTTATGATGACCAAGGATTTATTTATGAAATTCCACCAAAATAGAAGTATCAAATTATGGTTTGTTATAACAAAGTTAATTCAATATATAGACAGCCCTTCATGGAAATAATTGGAAAGAGTAAATAAATTAAAAACCTCCAACTAATCTTGGAATAATTACTAAACCCCCATGATTTTTAATACTTATGGTGGCGTCATTGTCAAGTAGGAAGCCCAAACAATCCGAATCGCCGTTACACTACTGGAAAGCAATCGTCAATCGCAACGAGCAATCAACATGAGCATTCTAAAAGCCAGCATCATGATCAACCTTCCAATCATCGATGCCTTCAATGGATTGATCGACTTCCCCAGGTGGCCACGGTGGCAAGGGGGTCTCGCCAGCGTTGAGCTCATATCACCCAATCCATTGCAGGTCGGCTCGCAACTTCGGCAGACTCGGATGGGCCGTAACGCCGCAGTGTCAATTATGGAAGTCACGCACCTCGTTCCAAATCAATTGCTAGGCTTAAAAAGCCCGAGTCGTCCAATTTCTTGGGAGGGCACCTTCACACTGGAATCTGTGGGCAATCGCACCCGCCTTACATTGCAATTTAATATCCAGGCGACCGGGTTGGCTGGCCTATTCAGCGATCTAATCATCCGTTTGACGCTTCCACAGGAACTAAAAGCATTCAAGAAAATGGTTGAGGCTTGCTAGCACTCAAGATATGTGATCACGAGCCAATGAATTCCAGCGCACCCTATATTACAAATCACCGCTATCCACTTCGGGCTTTTTCTGCTCTCAAACAAACCCCCAGCCCGCCGGCCAACCACTAACGCAAACCGTTGACGGCACTACCGCTGGATGAGTCATGTTTGCGCCACTGATACTGGTGGAGATTCATTGATGTCCAAGACAACATACAAGGCGCGTAACGTTTTATTCGTCCTCCTGGGCGTTGCGGCACTTGTACTCAAGAGGCATTACTCTGGACCTTTTATGGAGATTTTCCGCAGCTACAGCGGCAATGTCTCAGCCTCGTTCGCTGTATACTTTTTGGGTAGGATTTTGACCACTGGCTGGAAGTACGAAAAGTTCGTGACCGCCGGCGTTGCTCTTCTGGCTGTAGATCTTTTCGAGATCACGAACGGATTCGGCATAATGACAAACGTGTACGATCCAGTCGACTATGTGGCCAATGCAGTTGGTGTGGTGCTTGGATTGGCGGTTGATACTCTGGTAGGGTTAAAATGGCGGAACGACCTAAAGCGAAGTTCTCAATAACGCTTTCTGAGGGGGGCGTAGGGGTTGGAGCAGGTAGATTCAACGACGTGTGATGGTTATGGATCCAGGTGCCGCATTCCTCTGACGAGGATAGTAAAATATCAACATGACCACGTATTGTGATTACTGCAATTCTCATCCTGAAGATACTCATAATCGCGTTTATCACGATACGGAGTATGGTTTTCCACTCAAGGATGACCATCTGCTCTTTGAGCGCTTCGTTCTGGAGATTAATCAAGCAGGGCTTTCCTGGATCACGATTCTGAAAAAAGCCGGCAATTTTCGTTCCGCATATGATTGCTTTGATATCGACAAAGTTGCATCTTATAGTGAGGCAGATCGAGTACGCTTGCTCAGCGATAGTGGCATAATTCGGAATCGGCTGAAGGTGAATGCCGCCATAGAGAACGCGCGCCGGATCCAGGGGCTGCGGGAGGAGTACGGCTCTTTCAAAGGCTGGCTGGAGGCGCACCATCCGCTCGGCCTTGAAGAATGGACTAGGGAGTTTAAAAAGGCATTCGTTTTTACTGGAGGGGAAATAGTCAAGGAATTCCTGGTTTCAACGGGCTTTCTGCCCGGTGCTCATGACCAGGAATGCCCGGTTTATTGGCAGATCTTAAAAATGCATCCGGCTTGGGCAAAAGGGCTTTCCAGGGCAGCACTTAAACGGTCAAAATTTTAGATTTGATGGAATTTTGTTGCACCCATCCCCTCAGGTGGAGAGGTCGGGGGTTATAATTTGCTGATAACTCATTCACATTTTACGAAACATTGCGAGGACTCATGCCCCAGATCATTCCAACTGCTGAGCCGTTCTTCTTTGCCGGAAAAGGTGCCCACTCCAGGATCGGCTGCCTGGTGACGCATGGATTCACCGGCGCACCCAAAGAAATGCGCTGGCTGGGGGAGTATCTGAACGGCGAAGGGTTCACCGTCTGCGGCATCCGGCTAAACGGACACGCCACCAAACCGGTTGACATGATTCGCTCTCGATGGCAAGACTGGCTGCTTTCGGTGGAGGATGGATTCAACCTGCTGCGTTCCTGCACCGACAGGGTGTTCCTGCTCGGACTTTCAATGGGCGGCGTGTTATCGTTGACCGCGGCGGGCAGCCTCCCGGTTTCGGGCGTGGTTGCCATGTCCACCCCGTACAGGCTTCCAGAGCATGTGCTGCTGCGCTTTACCCGCCTGCTTTCATGGTTCATCCCGTACATGCCCAAGGGAAAAGGTTCGCCAGATGCGGGCTGGTTCGATAAAAATGCCTTCAAGCAGCATGTCTCCTATCCAAAAAACCCGGTTAGGTCGGCAGGAGAATTGAACCAACTGCTGGGGGTGATGCGGGAAACTCTGCCGCATGTTAAAGTTCCCGTACTGCTGATCCATTCACGCGATGATGATTACGTTATCCGGGACAGCATGGAGAAAATCCATACAGCTCTCGGCAGCACTGACAAACAGATGGTGTGGGTGGATGGGGGCGGGCATGTCATTACCGAAGAACCAACGCGCGAGGCTGTATTCAAGGCTGCCGCCGATTTCATCAAGCGGATTGCCCAGGAATGAGCATTGATCTGATTCTACTGTTCACCTCCCTCTTCACCTGGGGAATAGGCGAGGGAATGTTCTTTTATTTCCAGCCCATCTATATGCAGCAATTGGGTGCGAGCACGATGACCATTGCGACGGTCTTCAGCGCCTTCGGGCTGGCGATGATGCTGGCACACATCCCGGCAGGCTACCTGGCAGACAAGATCGGGCGAAAACCTGTTGTTGTGGCAGCCTGGTCCTCCGGGCTGGCTGCCACCTGGGTGATGGCCCTTGCCCGGACACTGCCAGTTTTTATCATTGGCGTCCTGCTTTACGGGCTGACTGCATTTGTCTCCGCACCGTTGAATTCATACGTGACCGCGGCGCGTGGGAAACTTTCTCCAGTGCGCGCGATGACACTGATGTCAGCATCATTCAACATCGGGGCGGTAATCGGGCCGATCTCAGGCGGGTGGCTGGGTGAACATTTTGGCCTGAGAAATGTTTACCTGGCAGCTGCCTGCATCTTCATTATCTCCACCGCGATCCTGTTGTTCATCCATCCACAGAAGCGCGATGCCCATGACCCCGGCGATCCGCCGGGAAAATTATGGAAGAATCAGCGCTATATCACGCTGGTCGGGATAGTTTTCCTGGCAATGTTTGCCATGTATCTTCCCCAACCGCTCACCTCCAAGTTTTTACAAAATGAGCGCGGGCTGTCACTGGCGACGATCGGATTGCTGGGTTCGGTGGGCAGCTTTGGGAATGCCGTTTTGAATTTGGTCCTGGGGCAATTCGCAGCCCGTACAGGTTTCCTGGTGGCGCAGGTCTCCGTGGCATTATTCAGCCTGTTACTTTGGAGAGGGGTGGGGGTACCCTGGTATGCCCTGGGTTACTTCTTATTGGGCGGGTTTCGTGCTGCCCGCTCATTCATATATGCACAGATACGCCCACTCATCCACCCGGCTCAAATGGGACTGGCCTACGGCGTGGCTGAAACCTTCACTTCGCTGGCAATGACCCTTGCGCCATTACTGGCTGGAGTCCTGTATATGCGCGTACCGATTTTGGTGTACCCGGTCAGTCTTGCATTGGTGGCGATAATGTGCCTTGTCTCCGCTGTTTTTACGCCCCGCCATTCAATCGAAGAAAAGGGTGAATCCCACTTATCCCTGGAAATTTGAGCATGCTCGATATCACCCTTTTTACCCTGGGTCCAGTCTCCACCAATTGTTATCTTATCGCCGACCCGGAATCAGGCGAAGCAGCCGTGATTGACCCGGCTTGGGATGGACAGCTCATTCTTTCGGAAGCGAAAAAGCGAAACCTGGAGATCCGTCAGCTGTGGTATTCACACGCCCATTTCGACCACATTGGTGGTGCAGCCGAGATCGCACGCGGACTTGTCCCTTCTCCGCTTATTGCCCTCCACCCCCTGGAGCATGATCTCTGGAAAAGCCGGGGAGGAGCTCCCCTTTTTGGGTTTCAAATTGACCCCGGACCCGAGCCAACCGTTGCGCTTTCTCACGGTCAAATAATCCATGTTGGTGACAATGAATTCGAAGTTCGTCATACTCCCGGTCACACCCCCGGGCATGTGGTCTTTTACTGTGCCAAGGAGAGTGTACTGTTCAGTGGAGATTTGATCTTTAAACACAGTGTGGGTCGCACAGATTTACCAGGCGGGGATTGGGATACCCTGGTGAGAAGCATCCAACAGCAGGTGTTTCCCCTGGCGGATGAAACGCGGCTGTTATCCGGGCATGGGCCGGAGACGAGTGTGGGGGAGGAGAAGCGCGAAAACCCTTTTGTCGGGATTAAAGAGTAATAAAAAAATAGACAAATAAGGTGAACCAACAGGGTGGAATAATACAG
This sequence comes from Anaerolineales bacterium UBA877, assembly GCA_002294405.1. The sequence continues at coordinate 7,205 of DBFP01000016.1, forward strand.
TTTATAAAATCCCCAATAAGAATTGAATCACCAGGAGAGCAGCCATTCCCGCAGATATTGTCAGCAGGACGTTCTTGGTACGCCAGGCTGTAAAAATAGCCAGTGCCCCAGCATACAATTGAGGATTGCGAAAAGACAAGTCCAGGACGGCGTTATGGGTGGAGAGTTGGGGCAAGATGATTGCAGCCAATACCGCTGCGGGTACAAACCGCAGGCCGCGTCGGAACCAATCAGGAACCTTGATCCGGTCGAGCAGGAGGATGAATGAAAGCCGGGTGCAAAATGTCAGCAAACCGGCGAAAAAAACAACCAACCAGAGGTTCATACAGACCTCTTCTCCACCAGGAGGCCGGTGAGGATGCCGATGAAAGCTGCTGCCAACAGCCCGGTTTTAAAGGGAAAACCGATTGTCAGCAGACCGACCAGGGCGGCGGCGACAGCAGCAGCTATGCTGGCTTTATCCTTTAAGGCAGGAACGACCAATGCGATGAAGGTCAGGGGCAGGACAAAATCCAGCGGCCATGACTGCGGCAGTTGAGCTCCGATGATTATTCCCAGGGCTGTGCTGACCTGCCAGGCTGTCCACAGGGTTAACCCGGAGCCAAGGAAATACCAGTGTTTATTTTCCGGTGAACCTTCCTGGTTGTAATGGGTGATGGTGACCGCGTAGGCTTCATCTGTAAGCAGGTAGGCGAGCAGGACCTTCCAGCCAGTTGAAATATGCCGCAGGTGGGGTGAAACCGAGGCGCTGTACAGGGCATGGCGCAGGTTAACTATGAAGATGATCAGCAGGATCACCAGACCGGAAGTCCCCGCTCCGATCATCTGGGCAGCGATGATCTGGGAGGCTCCGGCAAAGATAATGGATGACATGACCTGGGCGAGTGGATAGGCAATGTGAGCGTCGATCGCCAGCGCCCCGAAGATCAGTCCAAAAGGAATCACTCCAAGTAAAATGGGTGTCTCATCCCGCACTCCGCTCCAAAATTCCCTGGTCCTGGTTGTCATGACTTTCCTTGGGAGAAAAATAGAATGGCTAATTTACACCAGGAGCGAGCCTTTGCTCGCTCCTGGGTCATTTTACTTGGCGTATTCGGTCGCCCGCGTTTCACGGATGACCGTCACCCGGATCTGCCCCGGGTATTGCATGGTTTCCTCGATTTTCTTGGCGATATCGCGCGCCAGGTGTGCCGCTTCCAGGTCGTCAATTTCTTCCGGCTGCACAATGATACGCACCTCGCGGCCGGCCTGTATGGCATAAGCCTGTGAGACGCCTTTGAAAGCGGTGGCCATATCTTCCAGGGTACGGATGCGCTTGATATACGCCTCCAGGTCTTCACGGCGGGCTCCAGGGCGGGCTCCCGAGATGGCGTCGGCAGATTCAGTGATGATGGCTTCCACGCTCTCCTGCTCCACCTCGTGGTGATGACCGGCAATGGCATTGACCACCGTCGGGTTCACCCCGTAGCGCTTGGCAAATTCCGCTCCCAGCAGGGCATGGGTGCCTTCCTGGTTATGGTCCATGGCCTTACCCAGGTCGTGCAGAAATCCACCCTGGCGGCAGACATCCTCATTGGCTCCCAGTTCTGCCGCCAAAATACCGGAGAGTTTTGCGACTTCCACGGCATGGGCCAGCTGGTTTTGACCATAGGAGGTGCGGAACTTGAGGCGTCCCATCATGCGCAGGATCTCAGGGTGTAAACCCGTAACCCCTGCATCAAAGGCAGCCTGTTCCCCGGCTTCCACAATGACCTTATCAACGGCTTTTTGTTCTTCTTCCAGCACTTTTTCAATGTGTGCCGGGTGGATTCGGCCATCCAAGATTAAACGTGCCAGCGAGCGCCGGGCAACCTCACGACGCACCGGTTCGAAGCATGAGATCGTCACAGCTTCCGGGGTATCGTCCACGATCACGTCCACTCCTGCAGCCTGCTCAAAGGCGCGGATGTTCCGGCCATTTCGTCCCACGATACGGCCTTTCATTTCTTCGTTGGGGAGCGGAACGAGTGAAGTGGTAAATTCAGCCACCTGGTCTGTGGCAACGCGCTGCACCGAATCGGCGATTAGTTTACGGGCCCGCTTGTCGCCCTCTTCCCTGGCTTCCGACTCGATCTGGCGGATGATGCGGGCCATATCATTGCGGGCATCCTTCTCGACTTCTGCGAGCAGGATGGTGCGGGCTTCGTCCACGTTCATCTGGGCCACCCTTTGGAGTTCCACCATCTCCTGTTCATGCATTTTCTCAATCTCGTTTGCCCGGCGGTCCACTGCGCTTTGATGCTTGTTCACCGCCTGCTCACGCTGCTCCAGGCGTTCCACCCGGGTGTCGAGTTCCGCGCGGCGCTTTTGGAGGCGTTCATCCTCCCGGTTGAGCTCGGTCCGCAGGCGGGTAATCTCACCTTCTGCAGCCTGTGAGATTTTCAGGGCATTGTCACGCGCCTGGAGTTCAATGGTACGCGCCTGCTCACGGGTTTCCTGCAGGAATTTCTCAGTCTTATCCCGCTGGGTGCGCTGAGCCTTTTCAGTTTGAGCCCGGCTGATGAAATACCCGATGGCGAGACCCAGGAGCAGGGTCAAGCCAGCGATCACAAATCCGATAATTGGTTCCATGTTCAATCCTTGTCGACCAGAGTTTCCCCTTCGTCCGCCATCTGGATCTCTTTCCAGACTTCAGAGACAATGGGGGATAAAACGGAGTACGAGAAGCCGCGGCGGGCAAGATACCCGCTTAATTTTTGGAGGAATTCAAGCTTCCCCAATCCCGCCAGCCGCCGGGCATATTTCCGGGCGGTTTCGAATGCCAGGGTCTCCTCGTTCACACCTTCATCCAACACAGGTTGGACAACCTCGTCGCTGAGACCTTTACGCCGCAGTTCCATCCGCAGCGCTGATTTGCTGCGCGGATGAAAAGCATTGCGGTTTTCAACCCAGACCCTTGCAAATTCCCCATCATTTACCAACCCTGCGCGTGTGAGGCGGTCAATGGTCTCCCCCACAAGTTGTTCGGGGATGCCACGTTTCGCAAGGTTCTGACGCACTTCCGCAGAAGATCGCGGACGAAAACTGATGAAGTGCAGGGCTTTCTGGTAGGCCGTTTCACCTGCATCCTCAGCCTGCAATGCAGCAATCTTATCCCGGGTCAATTCCTGCCCCACCTCCAGCCAGCCGGCAGTGATTCGGGACAATCCAAAGCCAAATTCCCCGTCCAGATGGATATTCACCCGCTCGGGATGGTTTTTCTGGGGTTCGATCGCTGTGATCTGGGTCATCGATAAATTGCCTCACCAAATTGAGGTGGGTAACCATTAAAAATAAAAGCCGCAGACTACCGGTTTAGGAAGCCTCGGCTGGGTAAATACTCCTGGATGTCCACCTGTTCATTCCGCTCGTGTGCAGCGAACCAGATGGTTTTTTCGGGTACGGATTACGTGTCCGGTACCGGATGCGGGTTGTAAGGGGAAGCCTTTATACTTTCAATTCGCCTGTCCTGATTATTCCTGCGTGCACGTCCCAATCAGACTTCCCAAAAAAGATGCCCGTGTTTCGGGTCAAGGGGCATACCCGGGATTTTCCAAGAGTTATCTAGCCAAGCCCGCTTTCCATACTTCAAAGGAAGCGGTGCCTCCAATATTCAAGCAAACCTATTATACATTAAAACAACCTGTTCCATGGCTTCGTTCGGTCCGAAGCCAGCTGATATCATTATCACCAGGAAAATAATCCGGTATTGTGTATTAAACAATAAACAAACATTAATCATCTTGTGGGATAATGGCTTGATTGACTATTGTGTTTAGCTTGCCACAGGAGGCAATATGCCCAAGGTCACTGATCAGGAAGCCCGCGATTACCATCATTTGAACGGAAAACCGGGCAAAATTTCCGTAGTGCCAACCAAACCCATGGATACCCAGAGGGATTTGAGCCTGGCATACACTCCGGGTGTGGCTGTTCCGGTACTGGATATCGAGATGGACCCGGAAGCAGCGTATGAAAACACCGCCAAGGGCAACCTGGTGGCCGTCCTGACGAATGGCACGGCAATCCTTGGTCTGGGCGATCGAGGCGCGTTGGCCAGCAAACCGGTCATGGAAGGCAAAGCTGTGCTTTTCAAGAAATTTGCAGACGTGGATGTATTTGACATTGAAGTGGACAGCCATGACCCGGATGAAATTATTAATGTGGCCCGCGCAATAGCGCCCACCTTCGGTGGGATCAACCTGGAAGATATAAAGGCTCCAGAGTGTTTTTATATCGAAGAAAAGTTAAAGGAGATGCTTGACATCCCAGTGTTTCATGATGACCAGCATGGTACCGCCATCATCTCCTCTGCCGCACTGGCGAATGCCCTGGAAGTTGTGGGTAAAAAGCACAAGGAAATTACCATGGTCATCTCCGGGGCTGGCGCGTCAGCCATCTCGTGTGCAAACCTGGCCATGCGCTGGGGGGTAAAGCGCGAGAATATTCTCATGCTCGACAGCAAGGGTGTCATTTACAAGGGCCGCACCGAGGGGATGAACAAGTATAAAGAAGCCTTTGCAGTGGATACCGACCGCCGCACCCTGGCGGATGCAGTTCGAGGCTGCGATGTCTTCTATGGTCTCTCGATTGCCAATGTTCTTACCCCGGAAATGGTGAAAACCATGGCCGAACGCCCTTTTATTTGCGCCATGGCAAACCCGGACCCGGAAATTAAATATGAGCTGGCCAAGGAAGCCCGCCCGGATGTGCTGGTAGCCACAGGTCGTTCAGATTATCCAAACCAGGTCAATAATGTACTTGGTTTCCCGTTCATTTTTCGAGGTGCCCTTGATGTGCGGGCGCGGGCAATTAATGAAGAAATGAAATTCGCCGCTTCGCAGGCGCTGTATAAGCTGACCCGTGAAGACGTGCCTGATTCAGTCCTGCGAGCGTACGGCGTGGAGAGCATGCGCTATGGTTCGGAGTACATCATCCCAAAGCCGCTTGACCCGCGCGTTTTATTATGGGAAGCCCCGGCGGTTGCACAGGCAGCCATGGAAACGGGAGTGGCTCGCAAACAGATCGATCTCGACGAGTATCGTGAGCAACTTGCGTTTCGCCAAGGGAAAGGCGCCCGGGTGCGCTACTTCTTTGTCAATAAAGCCAAGTCAACACACCCCAAGAAGCGGATTGTCTTCGCCGAGGGCGAGGAGGTAAAGATCATTCGTGCCGCGGCTCAAATTGCAGAGGATGGCATTGCTGAACCGATCCTGATCGGCCGACCGGAGGTAATCAACGAAAAAAGTGGAGACCTGGGAAAATCCTGCTGTGCACAAATCGTGGATCCTGCCAATTTCCAGAGAATGGAAGAATACGCCAGTGCATACCTTGCCTTGCGTGAGCGCAAAGGGGTCACTCCTGCCCAGGCATTCAAGCGCGTGCGTGAACCCAACGTGCTTGGTCCGATGATGGTTAAAATGGGCGATGCGGACGCCTTTGTTTCCGGTTTAACATATGAATATCCCGAAGTCATTCGCCCGGCATTGGAAATCCATCACACCCGTCCGGGAGCCGGCCGGGTTGCCGGGGTTTACATTATGATATTGGAGGATAGGGTTTTCCTGTTCACCGATGCCACGGTCAATATCGACCCATCCGCAGAGGACCTGGCGGAGATCGCCGCCCTGGCAGCAGATTTCGCCAAACAACTTGAAATTGAACCGCGCGTGGCTTTTCTTTCCTTCTCCAATTTCGGTTCCACACCGCACCCGTTCTCAGTGAAGGTTCGCAAGGCGGTTGACCTGGTCAAGAAACAGCGCCCGGATCTGAAAGTGGACGGGGAGATGCAGGCAGATACTGCAGTAGTGGCAGAAATTGTGAACAAGCGTTATCCCTTCAGTACGGTCAAGGATGCCAACGTCCTTGTTTTCCCGTCACTCGAATCGGCCAACATTGCCTATAAACTGCTGAATCGACTTGGAAATGCCCGTGTAATTGGACCGATTCTTCTTGGAACTGGAGCACCCATCCACGTTCTTCAGACCGGTGATGAAGTGGATTCGATCGTCCAGATGGCAGCCGTGGCAGTGATGGACGCAATGAGCCGCAAGTAACAACGCCTGTATTTTCGCCAATGGTGTTCAAGTCAGATGAAAATGGTTTGATGGTTTAAATCGAGGTTTTGGGGTTGGTTTGAAATCCCACCACCCCGAAGAAGTAATGAAATTAATAAACCTCCATTGGCTGGGTGAAAAGACGACCTTTTCAGTCTTTTTTTGTGCTAGAATCTAATCATGATAAATCAGGTTCCCACCGAGAATCCTTCAATCCGGGCTCATAAGCGTCAATTTGGGTGGCAAATCCTTGCACCATTCTTGTTGATGACCGGGGTCATTATTACTGGAGCGGTGCTGATTGTCACAGGAGAAACATATCAGACCATCGTTTGGACAGATATTTCGGTGATCTGGTTGATTGCTCCGGTCTTGGTCCTGGCCCTGGTATTCCTGGCAGTCGTTGTCAGCAGCATCTATGGGATGCTTAGATTATTGCAGATTCTACCGGAGTATACAGGGAAAACCCAGGATATCTTCAAAGTACTTTCCAGCGGAACACGAAAAATGGCAGACGGGGCAGTAAAACCCCTCTTGTGGGTACACCAGGTCGGCGCAGTATTTAGGTCCATATTCAGATTGTAGCAGTAAGTAATATTTCGGAAGACGACATGTCTGCCCCATTCAACTGAAAGGATCTTATTCATGGATGAACAAATAAGTATCGAAAAAACACAACCCGATGATTTATGGAAATTCAAGACCCTGCTCACAGGCGGGGTGATCGGGGCATTGGTGGGAGTTGGGGCGGCTTTCCTGCTGACCAAACGCGCGGAGCAAAGAGGTCAATCCCTGGCGATAACCCCCAAGAAAGGTGTGCAATTGGGTGTCATGATCGCAGGATTGCTGCGCTCCATTTTGTCATTGGGTGAGGATTAATATACAGAGAGAATCCCGGTTACTCCGACTGTGTTTCATTTGGTTGAAATCCCAAGAAAAGGGATCTTGAATTTATGCAGCGGGGGATATATCGACCCGAGCAGCAAGAATAATATTCAGCAGTGGAGTCTAAATGAGCAAGAAAATCATATTGCTATTTCTGGTAACCATAATATTGGGCAGCCTATTGCCTGCTTGCAGCGGATCCGCGGCTGACAAAAACGCCAAAGACCTATTAAGAGAGTTGAATGTCAAAGGAAAGAAGTATTTCAACCAACCCGGGTGGGTGCATGTGACCGAAAAAATAATATATGACACCGACAAGCAGGACCGGGGGACACTTCCCTCCGGGACAATCATCCCGTTGGTACAGGTTGTTGACATCTGGTACCACATCAATTCGTCGAAATTGGTATACGAGTATGTTTGGACCATGAGTTCCCAAAGTGGGGAACCGATTGAGGTCACGGTATTCCTGCATAATCTTCTTTATAACCTGACGACGAATATATCCAATCCATTGAATCCGTATACCTTGTCCCTGGACTATCAATTCGCAGACGAGCTGGACTACTTCATATCCAACAGTGGGAACCATCCGGTGGTTAAGACGGCATTGGTGGACGGTAGTACCACCACGGTATTTACTCTGGATGAAAAGCTATCCTCCCCCCGTACGACCACAGATTATACTCAACCGATTAACGCCATAGGAACCATAGCTTCTTTCGACACCGAGAGCGGTTTGCTGCTAAAACTGGTCCGGACCGTAACCCTTGCAGACGGGACTCGCAGAACATTTTATACGGACAGCATTAAAATCGAAAAAAGTGAACATCCACCGCAGGACGTCCAGGATTATGTGAATGGTTTTTGGTAAATCCATTATTGAACAATGGGAAATTCACTTTATTTCCCCCAATATAAGATACATGGTTTTTATCTATGCTTAACGCAAACCAATCCTTTCAGGTATTGTCCCTCGGGGAAATTTAATGCCACCGGATGATCCGGAGCCTGTGATAAGTGTTCAATGATTTGTGCCTCTGCGCCTGCATCCAGGGCAGCGGAGGCGATGATTTTTTGGAAAAGGTCGGCATCGATCCCCCCCGAGCACGAAAAAGTGACCAGAATCCCACCGGGGCGAAGCAGTTTAAAGGCCAACAAGTTGATGTCCTTGTAACCCCGGGCTGCCTTCTCTGCCTGGGCGGCAGTAGGCGCGAATTTTGGTGGATCGAGGATTACCAGGTCGAAGGAACGGGCTTCATCCCGGAATTTTCGCAGCAGTTGAAACACATCGCCTTGCATGGTCGCATGACGATACGAGAGAAGGTTGTTGAGGGAAACATTTTCCCAGCATAATGCCAGAGCATCTGCCGAGGAATCCACCGAGAGGACCAGCCTNNTGACCGGATTCCATGTTGATGTGGAATTTCAATTGATTTTCGGAAATTATTAATGAAGGGTGGCTGATTTCCCCCCGCAATGGACCCACGATTGGAGCCAGACCTTCCAGTTCACGCACATCTGCATCCGAGCGTTCGTATATTTGGGACAGACCGGTGGCTTCCAGCAGGAAGTCGGCAAATATGCCTTTCCAATACTCTGAGCCGGCAGATAGAGATTGTAAAACAAGGGTATCGGCATAGCGGTCCACAATAAACCCGGGCAGACCGTCCGATTCAGAATACACAAGGCGAACAGCGTCAGAGATGTGAGTTTCGGGAATTGCCTCCCGCAACGCGATGGCATCCTTGATTCGCTTGCGGAAAAAACCCGGGTTAACCTGTTCGGAGGATTCAAAATTCCAGACACGTGCCCGGATTTGCGAGTTGGGGCTGTAGGCAGCATGCGCAAGGAAATTCCCGTCCGAAGCAAGCAGGTCGACTGTTTCACCGGAGGCGGGATTTCCATCGATGCGGGCAATGGCTCCAGAGAAGATCCAGGGGTGATGGCGGAGCAGTGATTTTTCGCGCCCGGGGAGGAGAGTAAGCGTTGGCATTAATAGAACAGCGACCCGATCGGTCGCCCGGTCGGTTATTGAATGATCCCGATTTCCCTGCCTGCCCTTTCGATCACTTCAAGGGCATGATCGATCTCAGCAGGTTCGTGTGCCGCGGTAACGGTGGCCCGCAAGCGAGCCAGGCCTTCCGGTACGGCTGGAGAGACGACCGGCAGGACAAAGAGATCCCGGTGGTGGCAGACCTGGGTGAGTTTATAAGCGCGTTCGTCGGTGCCGCATAAAACCGGCACGATCGCGGTGGTGGTCTGCATTGTATCGAAACCGGCACCCTTCAGCCCCCGGATAAAATATTTGCCATTGCTATTGACCTTTTCGATACGCCAGGGTTCATCCAGGATGACCTTGAAGGCCTCGGTTGCTGCGGCTGCCTGCCCGGGGGGAAGGGCGGCAGAAAAAATAAATGCCCGGCTGGCATGACGCAAATATTCCACCAGTTCTTTCCTGCCGGCAACATATCCACCCACGGAGGGGATCGTTTTGCTGAGAGTTCCCATCTTGATATCCACCACGTCACCAAGCCCAAAATGCTCTTCTATGCCCCGCCCTTTTTTCCCGAGCACTCCCACGGAGTGGGCCTCATCAATCATCAACCAGGCATTGTAACGCTTGCACAATTCGACAGTCCTGGGCAGGTCGAGTACATCTCCATCCATGCTGAAGACGGCATCGGCAACAACCAGCTTGGCTGCATCTGAAGGTGCCTGCTGGAGGCGGTGTTCCAATTCTTCCATGTCATTGTGTTTAAAGCGGCGAAACTCCGCACCTGACATGAGACACCCGTCCACTATGGAAGCATGATTAAGTTTATCGGAGATGACATGGTCCCCACGACCCACCAAAGTTGAAAGCACGGTTAAATTGGTCACGTAGCCGGATGAATAGGTGACAGCCGCTTCCGCGCCTTTAAATTCCGCAATGGTCTCTTCAAGTTCATTGTGGACGCTGAGGGTGCCAGCCAGCAGGCGTACGCCGTTGGTACCCGTCCCAAACTTGTCTATGGCTGCCTTGGCAGCAGCATTTATGCGAGGGTGACCGATCAGACCCAGGTAACTGTATGAGGCGTACATCCCCATCTCGCGCCCCCCGACGATTACACGTGAACCACCTTTTATCTCTTCGACCGGCAGATTGTAAAAGTAAAGATCATTCTCGCGTAATTTCCTTACACGCTCGGTAAAGTAGTTGATTCGACGGGTTACGGCATCGTCAGTGGTGTAAATATCCATGAACAACTCCTGTTTTGAAAAACCGGCGTAAGTATAGCACAGACCATCGAGTGCTGTGATTTTGGAGGTTTAACCCCCTGCCTCCGACCACGCTGGAGTATTTCCCCCGAACCAGTCGCATTCCCCTGGGGGAGCCGCCAGTCTACCAAGATCGAACCACCCCCTTGACCGGGATGTGCCGTTTGAAAATTACATTTCGTATTTTTCTGCAAATAGATTCACTCCCGGGGTTCCCCGGGAGGGACGGATCAAAAAACCCCCCGGTGGACAAGATCAGCAAAACGATATTAATAATGTCCAGCCTGCGTTATTTCTCCAGGTATTTTTTCATCGGCTCCCAATAGTTATCGATCCAGCCCTGCTTGAACTCTTCCTCGGTACCATCAGGGACATCTGCATGGGTAAAATCCAGCCGGGTACCGCCTTGAACAGCAGTGAACTTGAATGTCACCCGTGAGAAATAACCTTCGGGCCAATCCACAGCGCGCCAGTCCTGGACGATCTGCTTGTCGGGGATTAATTCAATGTTTTTGCCGGCGATGTAATTGTCGTAGGCATTGAACTTCCCACCGATTTTACGACTTATGCTTGCCTTGCTGTTGGAAAAGGCGGCATGCTTCCTGGAATCCATTAGGGACTCGTAGACCTCATGCGGAGAGGCCTTGAAGGTGACAGTTTGTTTGATAACTTTGGACATGGTAATCTCCTGTAACAAAATAGCATCCGATGTTTCGTTCATCTTAACATATGTAAAGAAGAATTATATGAGAATAAGTGAGGTCGTGGTTGAAAGTAAGAAGAATTCAGATTGGCGGCGGGTTATAATTATTTGAGAAAATCCCGGTGATGGAGGAACGCATGGCCTTGAAGGCTTTCAAAAACAAAGTTGTGATCGTGACAGGTGCATCGAGCGGAATTGGACGGGAATTGGCTCACCAACTTGCCGACCAGGGAGCCTGGTTAAGCCTGGCAGCAAGAAATATCGAAAGACTGGAAAGCGTAAAAGCAGAATGCCAACAACGAGGTGGAAAAGCCATCACCACATCCACGGATGTATGCATCCCGACCCAGTGTGCGGAGATGGTCAGGCGGACCATAAGTGAATTCGGCCGCATCGATGCACTGGTAAATAACGCGGGAATCACCATGTGGGCAAAATTTGAAGAAATCATCGATTTAAGCGTCTTCGAGCAGATCATGCGCGTCAATTACCTTGGCAGCGTATATTGCACCCATTATTCACTGCCGCACCTAATCCAATCTCGAGGTCAAATTATCGGCATATCCAGCCTGACCGGCAAGACCGGGGTTCCCACCCGCAGTGCTTACGCGGCAAGCAAGCATGCCATGGCGGGATTTTTCGACTCCCTGCGAATCGAGGTCGCGCCACTTGGGGTCAGTGTGACCATGATTTACCCAGGTTTTGTAGCCTCGGAAGTGCGCAGTCACGCGTTGGGACCGGATGGAAAACCATTGGGCACGAGCCCGGTGCGGGAAGGGGAGGTGATGAAGGTGGGTACTTGCGCACGGCTAATCATTGATGCCATGGCAAGACGAAAACGGGAACAGGTCATGACCTTGCGCGGCAAGTTTGGGCAATGGCTTAAATTGATCGCCCCTGGCTTTGTGGACCGCATTGCCAGCCGGGCAATCCAATCCGGGAAATAAATCATGCTTCAACTCACAACCATTCCCACCCAATATAAACATTCTTGGTTGCTCTCCCTTCCGGTTACTGGCTCCCCTGCAGCAGGGTTGCTTGAGGCGGGTCACCTGGAAACACACAGTAAACGGACCGACCTGCTGTTGGACTACCACGAATTGCAGATCAGCGGCTCAACGGAACTGTTCGAACGCGATTACCAGCCATGGGAACGGGGACAGGGAAAATATGTTCCGCGCCGCCTGCGATTCGTGGATGCCCGGATTGTTGAGGGGAGGGACCTTCTGACCCACCTAGGGGATTTGCCTCCCCAGGACCCCAGCAGGATTCTAAACGCTGTCTTGGCTTGGAGAAATCCTGAAGCTCAAAATAACTACCTGTTTGATTTGCGCAGTCGGGAATATGACACCCTGTTGTTTATCGCCTCACGCGGCTTGGAAGAACCACGCATGGGATTTGGTTGGGAGACCCGTTTTGAGCGGAACTGGTCTCCACCACCGCTTTCTCCTGCCCGCCTGATCCCAAATCCGCAAAGTCTTCGCCACCGTTATGGAGGGGACCCGGTAAGCGTCCGAATAGGGGAAAAGATGCTGCACCGGCGCCTTTTCATTGGAGGACTCGACAACCAATCAGGTCAACGCCCTGAAGTCTCTGCAGTGTTAAACCTCGGAGAAGAAGCCAGCCTGTGGGCTGAAAATGAAAAATTTCCTGGAGATCGCTGGGCATGCAAAGGGGAGGGTTCCAGGGGGATGACCGTCCGTGACCTGGTGGAGGAGTCTGAATGGGTGATAGACCGGTTGGAAAGGGATGAACGCGTTTTGGTGCATTGTTCAGCCGGGATGAATCGCTCCTCGAGTATTTGCTGTGCTGTTTTGATCCGGTTGGAGGGATTGTCAGCCGAGGCTGCGCTTGAACGGGTGAGGGAACATCACCCCTGGGCGCGCCCCGATCCTCATCACTGGTTGGCCCTGCGCTGGTTGGATTTCCAAACGAACGGGATCCCAATAACTGGGTAAGCGGTCACCTGTGTCCCAAGAGCGTCACTGCTGCAGCCACAGAAGGATCGGTCTCGAAAGTGAAGGTTTCCCAACCAGCGAAAGCCTGTACGTCAGGAACGATGCCGGTCTTTTCCCAATCCGCCTGGGAATGGAGCGGGACAAAGCGCTCCTCGGCCAGCCATAATCGCGAGCCATCACTCAGGTCGTGTCCGTGTAGGATTTCGACGTTTCCCAGGGTGGTCTGCCCGATAATTTTAGCCCGACCGATATCCTGCAAGGCTCCCGAAAAGATTTCCCCAAAACTGACCGTATCTGTTCCAACCAACACAACCATCGGTACGGTTTGTGAATTGTTTATCGGGTCAGCAGTGACTTGCAGAGGCCGCTTATCGGTGCGGCTGACAAAATGCCCGAGTACACCATCTGTAAAATAACTCAAGATTGGGTCCAGAACATCGCTGCTGCCTCCGGTGTTCATGCGATTGTCCAGGATCAAGCCTTCCAATTGACCAAAATCCTGCAGAGCCTGTTTGACTTTCAAGGGGATGGTCTCATCAAAGAAAGAGGGCAGGAAAATATAGCCAATTTTGGAGCCGTCCCGGGTGGTGACCAGCCGGGCTAAGATGGGAAGGGATGTTGACACGCTGTAACGGACAACGGTGACATTTCGGGTCGGTTCATTGGGCGTTTGAACCGTCAATACAGCAGCACTGCATACCGGACCACGAACACGCTGAACATAAGCAATCCCGTTTTCCACCAGGGGCAGACCGTCAACTGCAAGCAGGTTATCGTGAGGTTTCAACCCAGCATGTTCTGCGGAAGAACCCGGGAAAACCTCGAGAATCGAGACCAGCTTTTTATCCAATATTGGTAATATCTGGACGCCGATCCCAACATAATCATTCTTGCCAGCCAAAGCGGCTTTTTCAGCGGCCAGTTCCACCGGCGGGAGGTACTGCGAATGGTCATCTCCCAATTCTGCGATCAGGTTTTGCATCTCGGTGTAAAACGGTTCTGTGTCCAGACCAGCTTCAATCTTGGCACGATATTTGGCGACGACGGCGGGCCAGGCGAGTCCATTCAGGTCGGGATAGACGTAGATACTGGGGATGGGACTTGCAAGTTCCTCAAGCAAGTTCAGCTGCTCACTCTTGGTAAGAGGAGGATTCGTTCCGACACCTATCGTGGGTTCAGCGACCGTGGTGGCTGCAGGGAGGGTGGCCACCGGTTTGCCAACACATTCAGGTGGAATGTAAACTGGAACAGGCGTGGGTGGGGCTGTGGTTGAGGTTAACGTGGGGGGAATGGGGGTCTTGGTCTGCACCCCTGCCAGCGAAGTGAAATTACATGCCAGAGAAACCAGAATTGCCAAGCCGAAAAAGATTCGTTTTATTTTCATGCTGCCAGCACCCTGTTGAGGAGGATCATAAAGTAATTGTGATAAATTAAAGTTCGAAAAACATGTTACTATAAGAAATTGTATTAAAGCATTAGAACTCATTAAGATTTTTCAATACGGGTTTCGCGATATAATTTAAGATGTCTGACAACTTCCTTCTTTCCGTGCAAGGAGTTTCCCAAAAATGACCACAATTGACCTCACCATCCACCAAGACCGCCGGGCGCGAGCCATCCAGCGCGCCCGCGAGCGCAGGATAGTCATCCCCACCTTCGCGCAGATGAAAGAACCAGGAAAAATCCCGGCAAAGGCCAGGGAATCCCTCAAGGATGTCGGTTTGTGGGATGTAGATCCGCGCAACTTGTTTCGCATCACCTGGCACAATGAGCCCAAGGTCGGAGGGGGTGGATTTGGAGGCGTAAATTATCTTGAAATCCCTTCCAGCCTGTCAGGAGTGAAAACACGCATCCTGCTGCTGGTCGGCAGGTGGTTCCCGACGGGGGCTCACAAGGTGGGTGCAGCCTTCGGCTGCCTTGCACCCCGTCTGGTGACCGGCCAATTCGACCCCACGGGTCAGAAGGCTGTCTGGCCGTCAACAGGAAACTTTTGTCGCGGGGGGGCCTATGACTCGGCTTTACTTGCCTGTACTTCCATTGCCATCCTGCCAGAGGGCATGAGCAATGAACGCTTTGCATGGCTGGAGAAGATAGCAGGGGAAACCATCAAGACACCCGGGTCCGAATCAAATGTCAAGGAAATTTTCGATAAATGCTGGGAACTGCGTAAATCTGGGCAAGATCTGATGATCTTCAATCAATTCGAGGAGTTTGGCAACTACCTGTGGCACTATGAGGTTACCGGGCACGCCCTGGAAGAAGTGGTAAACCAGACGGCCGGATCAAAAGGTGTATACCGGGGCATGGTCTCCGCCACTGGTTCTGCCGGGACGATCGCCAGTGGTGATTATATGAAACAGGTCTTTCCTGGCAGTGTCATCGTAGCCAGTGAAGCGCTGCAATGTCCGACCTTGCTGGAAAATGGTTTCGGTGCACACCGTATTGAGGGGATCGGGGACAAGCATGTGCCGTGGATACACAACACCAAGAACACCGACATGGTGGTGGCAATAGATGATAACGCGGTGGTGAACGTTGCCCGCCTGTTCAACGAACCTGCCGGTAGGAAGTATCTCGCCACAAAAGGCGTCCCGGAAGGGATCATCGTCCAATTGGACTTGTTGGGTTTTTCCGGCATCTCCAATCTCTTATCTGCCATTAAAACTGCCAAGTACTATGAAATGGGCGAGGACGATATCATGGTCACCATCCTGACCGATTCGATGGAGCTCTATCAGTCCCGATTGAAGGAAATGCATGCTGAACTGGGGGAATATACATTCGAAAACGCGTCCGCCGACTTTTCCCGTTACCTGCAGGGGCAGTCCACTGACAACCTGCTCGAACTGAAATACAGCGACCGCCGACGGATCCACAACTTAAAATACTTTACATGGGTGGAGCAGCAGGGCAAAACCTTTGCGGAGATCCAGGATATGTGGCAAGAACCGAATTACTGGACAGCAGTCCAAAAACAAGCGGATGAGATCGATGAGTTAATCGTGGAATTCAACGAGGAAGTCGGGTTGGATTAGGAGAAAGGGAGCAGAGGTTATTCTACAGGCTGTCTGCCGGGTGTTGAAAGTCCTGTGACTTTAAGATGCCACATCCCAGCGATTATTTATGTTATTGTTTTTGATAGAAAGACGAGCTGAGCGCCTCATCTGAAGATTAGATTTATCCGAGGTGTATCCATGTGCTTGAACATGAAGCCCATCGGATTTTTAAGCTGAACCCGGGTTGGAATTGATTCCAATCCGGGTTTTTGTTTGGGCAATTATTCTCGTTGAGTCTTTTTCAGTTTTGGAGTAAAGTTAATCCATGCTGGATCCCAACTCCCTCGTGCTCGTTTGCCTGCTGCCATCCCCGCGCGACCTGGAGATTGCCCGCTTGTTGGGCTGGTACCGCATCCCATTCGCACGTGCGCCAAAGGTGGTTGCGGTGGACACCCTGGCATTCTACCAACCCGCCAGTTTTGGCGATGGAGCTGGTCGGATCGAGTGGACCGCTCCTGTTCGAGGACATGAGCTGACTACGCGCGCTGAAATTTTGAGGGATGAGCCAGACCATCCGCGGGCAGGCGAGGAATATTTCAAGATCCAACTGGGGCAATTGGAGAGGTTGCCCCGGCCCGTGGTGGCGGAGAAATGGAAGCGGTTGACCTTTCTATATACCAGGGGGGAGTATTTACTCAGAGCGGAAACGCTCAATGACCTGGTCGTGCGAAGCGACGAGAGACAGTTGTTGTGGCAAAGCCTGCGGGATCGGGCTGCGAAGGAGCAACTCTATAAAGCGGACCTGCCAGAATCGGTTCCCTCGGACGTGCTGATTGCCTTGTTGGGGATGAATGAACCGCATGGAAATTATGATTCAAAGGATCAAGAAAATGACGATCTTGATTAAAAGCGGTATGCTGGTCACTGCTGAAGGATCTTTCCTTGCTGATATCCTGGTTGATGGGGAGATAATTTCACAAATCGGTCCAAACCTGGATGAACGGGGAAGCAAGGTTTTGGATGCCAGCGGTAAATTGATTTTTCCCGGTGGCGTGGATCCCCATGTGCACCTCGACCTGCCCATGTTTGGGACGGTTTCATCTGACGATCATTACACCGGTACCAAGGCAGCTGCGTTCGGTGGAACCACAACCGTCATTGATTTCGTATCATTTGACCATCCCACCCTGGGCGAGTCGGTGGATGGGTGGCGGTTGAAAGCGGAAAAATCTGCCGTGGATTATTCCGCCCACATGAATTTGACCCGATACGATGAAAAGATCGCCACTGAAATCCCATCCCTGCTTGGTTTGGGCGTGACGACGCTGAAAGTGTTCACTGCCTACAATGGTCGGCTGCGCCTGGAAGATGGGGATATCTTTAAGACCCTCAGGATTGCAAGGAACAACGGAATGCTGGTAATGCTCCACGCAGAGAACGGAGATGTCATTGAAACACTCATTTCTGAAGCCCTGGCTGAGGGTCATAAAACTCCTGAATGGCATGCCAGAACCCGTCCCGCCTGGGGAGCAGTTGAGTCGGCAATGCGGGCTTTTGCACTGGCTGCCACGGCAGATGCTTCCCTATACCTGGTTCACATGAACACGGTTGGGGAAGTGGATATGCTCAGGTATGCACGCCAGCGCGGCCTGAAAGTAATGGGAGAAACCTGCCCCCAGTATCTTTTATTCACCGAGGGCGACCTGTTACGACCGGACGGGTCAAAATGGGTCTGCTCGCCTCCCATGCGCTCTGCTGAAGACAATGCCCGATTGTGGCAAGCTGCAGCAGACGGCTCCATACAAACCATTGGCACGGATCACTGTCCTTTTTTCTATGACGGTTCCCGACCGATAATTTATGAAGGGAAAGCTGTTGCCATCCCCGGCAAGGAACTTGGCGCGGATGATTTCACCAGGATCCCAAACGGCCTGCCGGGAGTGGAGGACAGGCTTGGGGTTCTTTGGACGACGGGTGTCCGCTCCGGAAAGCTAAGCGCCAACCAGTTTGTAGCCCTTACCTCCACCAACCCGGCAAAGATTTTCGGTCTATTCCCACGCAAGGGAGCGTTGCTGCCAGGCTCGGATGCGGACATGGTCATTTGGGACCCGGAAGTAAAAGAAAAACATGGGGTGGCAACCTGCCACCAGCGGACAGATTACAACCTGTACGAAGGTTGGGAGTTGACCGGCAACCCGGAAAAGGTTTTCCTGCGGGGGAAACTGATCGTTGACGGAAAGGAGTGGTTGGGGAAAGCGGGAGGAGGACGGTTCCTGCCGCGCCAGCCTGCAGCGCCCATCTTGTAGCGGGGAACAAAAAAACCTCCGATTGCATCCATTAAGGGAAAGAGGATTTATAAAAAGGAGGATATTATGAATAACCGTTGGTATTCCCTCTTAACCGCCGTGATCATTCCAACCTTGTTCTTATCGGCGTGCGCAACTGGAAAAGTGGCTGCATCCGAATTGGAACGGGCTTTGAATCCAAACGTGCCTGCCACGGATGTTGAGCAATTGGTTAAAGGAAATACCACCTTCGCTTTTAATCTGTACCAGGCACTGCGGTCGCTTGACGGAAACATGGTTTACTCGCCATACAGCATTTCACTGGCCTTTGCCACGACGTATGGCGGAGCCCGAGGCAAAACTGCTGACCAGATGGTGCGAACCCTGCATTTCGATCTGAATGAGGCACAATTCCACCCCGCTTTCAATATTTTGGATCTCGAGCTTGCAGGACGTTCCAGCCAGACCATCGACACAGCCGGGAAAGATCGATTCCAACTGAGTATTGCCAACTCACTGTGGGGACAGGATGGCTGGCGATTCCTTCCCGACTATCTTGACCTGCTGGCAATCAACTACGGTGCGGGGATGCGCCTGGTGGATTTTGAGAATGCCCCGGAGGACGCCAGGAAACAGATCAATCACTGGGTATCCGATCAGACCAAGAAACGCATCAGGGATATCATCCCGGCTGGAGCGATCAACCCATTAACCCGGCTGGTTTTAGCCAATGCCATTTATTTCAAGGCAACATGGGAGCAAGAATTCGATCCCAACGACACCACAAAAAGGCCGTTTACCTTGCTGGATGGTAATCCTGTGGACGTGGATATGATGGGTTATCAATCAGAAGAACAATTGCCCTACGCAGCTGGAGACGGCTGGCAAGCTGTCGCTTTACCATATAAAGGCGGCTTGACGGATATGATAATCATCGTGCCAGATAGCGGGAAATTTAAGTCTTTTGAGGCCAGCCTGACGGCGGAGCATTACAACCAGATCGTATCCGCCTTGCAACAACAAGGGATGCATCTCTCCATGCCAAAGTTTACCTTCGAGTGCTTTTATCCATTGCGCGATATCCTCAGCGGGATGGGTATGCAGGATGCCTTCGATGAACAAAGCGCGGATTTCTCCGGAATAGACGGGCAATACAATCTTTATATTGGGGAGGCACTCCATAAAGCCTTCATCGCCGTGGATGAAAAGGGAACCGAAGCAGCGGCTTCAACATTCGTAATGGGGATGACCTCTTCCATGCCTCACGGGATTATCCTGAACATTGACCGGCCATTCTTTTACGTGATCCGGGATATCCCAAGCGGCTCCATCCTTTTCATGGGGCGGGTGATTAATCCACAATAAAGCCTGTGTTAAATAAAAAAGACCGCCGACTTGATCTTGGCGATCTTTCATTTCCTATGGTTTCATCAGTTCCTTCAACCTCGGATGATGTGAATACACTCCACGCCGATCTTCCGGTAATAACGCTGCGATCCGGCACATGACTTCATCCGTATCCTGTTTCATTGCAGAATCCCTGTCCTTACCTTTTACGGATGGGAGGGTGAAGGGACTTCCGGCGACGATCTTGATCTCCAATCGCCTGAAGTGCTTCAAACGTTCCACCACCACTGCATCTTCGGTGCCGGTCACCCCCACGGGAAGAACAGGGACACCCGCCTTCCAGGCCAAATAGGTGGCGCCAGGTTTGGCTTCGATCAGGTTGCCAGATTTGGAGCGGGTTCCCTCCGGGGTGATGGTAAACACCTGCCCCTGGTTGAGCCGGCGAAGGGTTTCGCGGATGGCATGGATGTCAGCGTTGTAGCGGTCAACAAACATGCCATTGGTTAGTGTAACCAGCCAGCGAAAGATGGCGTATTTCTTGTACTTTTCAGCCACAACCATGATGATGTCGGGCCTGTCGAGGACATAATACGCCAGGGCAGCATCCAGCCTGCCGACATGGTTGGCGGCAACAATGAAACCTCCCACAGGCAGGTTTTCTGCACCGACAATTTCAACTCGTGCGATGAGACCCAAGACGGTGCGAATGATAAACCGGAGAAGCTTATGGGTGGATTTCTTCATAATTTTCCAGGTCGGGAATTATATTATTAATATGATTATGGGCGGGATTTATGGAGGACCATCCAGGAATTCCATCAAGCGTGGATGATCTGCATATACGCCGCGCTGCTCAGGGGGCAGCATGGAGGCGATACGACACATGATCTCATCTGTGTCCGATTTCAAGGCTTCATCGCGACCCGGGCCATCGGTCGGGAGGGGTGGCAGACTGAAAGCCGGCCCAACGCTGACATGGATGTGCGGACGATGCAGCCGCTTCAACTGGGAGAAAAAGAGGCTGTCAAATGAACCGCTGATACCAACGGGGATGATCGGATAACCCAATTTGGCTGCCAGGAAGCTCACTCCCGGCTTTCCCGCGATCAGTGTGCCAACTTTCGAACGGGTGCCTTCCGGGGTTATCACCAGTGCCTCACCGTTTTTCATGCGTGCAATCACATTCCGGATTGCCTTCAGGTCAGGATTGAAGCGGTCCACGAAAAGGAAGTTTAACCCGCGGCCGAGCCAACGCATGATCCACAACTTTTCCCACTTTTCCCCCACCATCAGGACGAGATTGGTATTATTAATAATATAAAATGGAAGAAAGGCATCCACCAGCCCGATGTGGTTGGCGGCAATGATAAAATTACTTTCCGTGGGGACATTCTCCTTCCCTTGAACTTCAATGTGCGTCAACAGCCGGAGAAGAAAACGGATAAGGAATCGGGTGAATCTCAATCGCATGGGACTATTTTACAGCAAAACTGCTGCGCTTAATCGTGGAGCAGGTGGATTTAATTCCCCAACACCCGGAATTGGGACTCATTGATAAGCAAGAACTGCCTGGTAATATTTCTGGGATCGCCAGTTTCCCAAATGACCATGGCAACCTTCTAAACCCTCTCTCGGGGCCTGGGATCCCGTACCAACCAGAACAATAATGCAGCAATCACCAGTCCACCGATTGCTGAAATAATAAATGTCACCTGGAAACCAGAAGTATCAGCGATCCAACCACCCAGCAGGGGAGCAGCGATGGTGAAGGGTACCACCAGAGTATTTGAAAGGCCGATATAGATCGGGCGTGTTTCTTCATTCCCAAACTCGGTCGTAATAGCCATGCCGATGGTCCAGTAGGCGACATTTGCCAGGCCAGAAAGGATGAAGACCGGGTACATCCAATTCAAGGAAGGTGCCCCCCAAGCCAAAAGTGAACTGAGCGTGACAGCAAAAGAACCGGCGATGAGCATGGCCCTGTGACCGAGGCGGTCTCCCAACCAACCCATGAGCGCATTGGCGATTGTGGAGGTAATGGTCACTGCGGCGGTTAAGAATCCGGCGGTCAAGTCGCTCATTCCGAAACGCCGCAGACCATAGACAATATAAAAAGCAAAGCCCATGGTGGCAAACTGGGACACCACCTTCACAACCAGGAAGGCGGAGAAATTCCTATCGCGACGCAGGATCTCCAATCCGCCTTTCCAGGGGGAGGGCTGGTAGGCTGGAATGTTTTTTTCATTGTCGATGGGTTCACGGGTCAAGCCCAGGGCGACCATTGAAAATCCCATCCCGACGATGGTCAATGTGAAACAAAGGGAAAAGTTAAGCGGGTCGCGAACTTTATCCAGGATGAACCCTGCTGCGACGGCCGCGACGCTGATGAGCACGTTTGCCCAGGCTGCCTGGGCGCCGAAGAAGGTGCCGCGCCAGTCGGGGGGGATAATTTTAGCAATCATGCTTTGCCAGCCATTGGCGGTGAACCCGGCACCCAGCCCCTGCCAGATGAGCATGATAAAGGTGAGCACGAGGGTGGCTTTATTTCCCAGTCCCGTCATGAACAAGGCGACCAATGCCAGACCCAAATAGGGGATACGTTCGTGGATGGTCATCCACATTACCATGGGCTTGTAACGACGGAGGCGCGACACCCTGTTTGCCATGAATAACTGCGGTAACTGCCACCCAACTGCATGGATGGCGGGGATCAATCCGATCAAAACAGCAGAATGGGTCATCCGGCTGACAAACAGGGTAATGATGGTCCCAACCGATCCAAATCCCCAACCCAAGCCGTACAAGGCACCATCTGCCAGGTTGACAGTGATGTTGTATTTCAGATGTGTGCGGACAGACTCTTCCAAGGTTGGCATACGGGACGTATTCTACCACCGTGTTTTGAATGGTCTATAAACTCCTAAAATAATGCCTGGAAGCAGGTATCATTTGGAATCAAAGCAAATGCTGTAAAGCGTTCCCGTTGTTCTCTTGACAATTCATCCTATCCGTATGAAAATAAATGAACGTTCGTTCACATATTGAAGGGTTTGTATGCCAGAAGATTCATTGTCAAAAGGCGAACGCACTCACCGGGCTATCATTGAATCTGCCTATACCCTGTTCCTTGAGCAGGGATATGCTGCCACATCCATGCGGCAAATTGCCGGGCGCACCGGGCTTGCGCTGGGGAGCATATATAATCACTTCGACAGCAAAGAAGCGATATTCAGTGACCTTATCATCTCCAAGCATCCCTTCCACCAGGTATTACCCCTTCTGCTGACTGCGACCGGGGATACAGTGGAGGAGTTCGTTCGGAACGCGGCTCGCAGCATGGTTGGCGAGCTGGGACGACGACCAGATTTCGTAAAATTCATGTTCGTTGAGCTGGTCGAATTCAACGGACGGGATGTACCGAAAATGATCAAGAAAATTTATCCCCAAGTGGCACCAATCATCGAACGGTTCCAGGCCAGCCGCGGAGAACTGCGTTCCATACCACCTTTTATCCTATTCCGGGCCTTTGTGGGATTGTTTTTTTCCTTCTATTTGAC
The DNA here is from genome assembly GCA_002294405.1 of Anaerolineales bacterium UBA877. The sequence goes on from DBFP01000016.1 coordinate 30,271, forward strand.
CGAATACCTGCTGGCTGGAACTCCTGACCCGGCGATGCAGGAAGATGCACTGGATCATTTTGTGGAAATATTCTTATTTGGAGTGCTTGCAACCAAGGAGACCGCATGAACTCTCGTCTTGCATCCATCCTCCGCAAGGAATTCATCCAGATCTCGCGCGATAAACGCACCTTGGTGATCATCCTGATCATTCCAATCATTCAACTATTCCTGCTTGGATATTCTGCGACCAATGATATACGCAACGTGCCCTTGGCAGTATTTGACCAGTGCCGCTGTGCCGAGTCGCGATCCCTGCTCGATGCTTACCGCGCCGCGGATTACTTCCGGCTGGCATACACGGTTGGCTCGGAAAATGACATACGTCTCCTGGTCGAGCAGGGGAAAATTCGAGCTGGAATCATCATACCTCCGGATTACAACACCGCCCTGGATCAGGGAAATGCCGTTGTGGCATTCATCCTGGATGGATCGGACGCAACAACCGGGTCCACAGCCCTGGCTGCGGCAACCCTCATCGGTCAATCCCAGGCTACCCGATTAATGCTGCAGCGCCTGGAGGCAAGAGGGTTGAATCCCGGGACATTCCAACCACCTCTGAAGGTACAGACCAGGGTCTGGTACAACCCGGACCTGGTCAGTTCGTATTTCATGATCCCGGGGGTAATCGGCATGATCCTATATGCTATTACTTCCATCCTGACAGCAACCGCGGTGGTGCGAGAGCGCGAACGCGGTACCATCGAGCAATTGATCGTCACACCTATCCGCCCCTGGGAACTGGTGATAGGCAAGATCCTTCCCTATGCAATCCTGGCAGTAGTTGACACCCTCGAAGTGTTGGCGATCGGTCATTGGTGGTTTGGCATGCCAGTGCGAGGGGATATCAGTCTCATCCTGGTTTGTTCAGGCCTGCTGGTGTTATCCGGGCTTGGAATCGGGCTGTTTGCGTCCACCATTGCCAATACCCAGCAGGAAGCCATGCTGACGGTGTGGATGACACTTCTGCCGGGTATTTTTCTTTCCGGTTTTTTCTTCCCGCTGGAAGCCATGCCGCAGTTCTTGCAATGGATTTCATACATCATCCCACTGCGCTATTACCTGATCATTATTCGCGCCCTGCTTATCAAGGGGGTTGGTGCAGGACCCATCTGGAGTGAAATCGTGGCTCTGGCTGTATTTGGGATAGCGATCATGGGCGCGGCTTCTGTTCGTTTCCGTAAACGTCTTGATTAAGGAGTCCCTTATGAAACACACCCGTCCACCTGTTCCGGTTATCATCATTCTCATCCTGGCAGTTTTGATCGGCGGATACTTCGGCGTTCGCGCCCTGATGAATCCCGGGAGTACGATCCTGAGCGCTTCCGGTACCATCGAAGCAGTTGAAGTGAATATCTCCCCCGAGATCGGCGGCAAAGTCGCCAGTGTATCCGTGGAAGAAGGTGACACGGTGGAAAAGGGGGATGTCCTTTTCCGCCTGGACGATCAGCTGCTCCAGGCACAGCGTGCAGTCTCGGCAGGCTCCTTGGAACTGGCGCGCGCAGCGGCAGCCACGGCAGACGCTGCCATGGCAAGCGCCCAGATCAACTATGACCTGGCTTTGAACGCGGCCAGACTGGAAGCAGCGGCGACCCGCACCTCCAGTTGGAGCGCAGGAAACCCCGAGGGGTATACCCTTGCTGGAGGCTATTTCAGCCGCGCAGACGAGATTTCTTCCGCCCAGGTCGCGGTGGATGCCGCGAAGGTTGCCAGCGAGACCGCAAGCGATAAATTGATGGTATTAATCAGTAACCCGACGAATAAAACCTTTGTGGAGGCAGAAAAACGCCTGGCAAATGCACGCTCAGCTTCCATCATTGCCCAGGAAGTGCTTAAGCGCGCAAAACTTGGCAATAATACCGACCTGCGCGAATCAGCCCAGACCTTGTTCGACGAAGGTAAAACCGAACTGGAGAATGCCCAGGCGGCTTATGACGACTTGAAAACCTCGATCGAGGCCGGGAGCATCATCACGGCGCGGACGAACTTGGCGGTGTCTCAAGAGAGATTCCAATCTGCTCAAGACTACCTGCTGACATTGCAGACAGGCGAATTTTCACCCAAACTAAACGCGGCACAAGCTGTTTTTCACCAAGCACAGGCAGCCTCCGACCAGGCGCACCTGGCTGTTAATCAATCCGAGGCCAGCCTGGCGCTGCTTGATATCCAGGTTGGCAAATTGACCATCACCGCCCCGACAGGCGGCACCATCCTGACCAGTTCCCTCCAACCTGGTGAAATCGTCGCCCCGGGAGCTGAGGTAATGACCCTGGGTTTTCTCGACAACTTATCCATTACTGTATATGTTCCTGACAACTTATATGGAGGACTCCACCTGGATCAATCAGCCAGCTTGACCGCCGACTCCTTCCCGGGCGAGACGTTTGCTGCCACCATCATCCATATTGCAGACCAGGCAGAGTTCACTCCACGCAATGTTCAAACCATCGAAGGCCGCACCAGCACCGTATTCGCCATAAAACTGCAAGTGCAGGATCCGGGAAGAAAGCTTAAGCCGGGAATGCCTGCAGATGTCGTATTCGGAAAGTAGAACTCCAATAATTGACCCATTCGATGGTGAAACCCATGATCCGGGATGAATTCTGGAACAGAATGAAGAACATTCAGCGCATCCATCGATTGCTGTATGCTGCCGGGTTGGGTCCGATTGTCGGAAAAATCATCCTCTTGCTGACTACAACGGGTCGCAGGAGCGGGAAAACACGGGTCACACCTCTCCAATACGAGGAAATTGAAGGCAAATATTATATTGGGTCAGCGCGGGGAACGAAAGCCGATTGGTACTGCAATATCAAGTCAGATCCCCGGGTCAAAGTGAGGGTGAAGAGCCGTCTTTTTAGAGGTTTGGCGGATGCCACCAACGATCCGGTTAGAATCGCTGATTTCCTGGAAATCCGTCTCAGGAAGCACCCTTTCATGGTGGGAATCTTGCTGCAAAAGATATATAAACTGCCCAGGCAGCCAAGCCGGGATCAATTATTGAAATTGGCTGAGTCAGAAGCACTGGTCATCATCACCCCGCTGGAGGATTTGAGGTGAAAACCTCCAATTTTCTCCCGAAATGCTTAATTTGCAACCGGGGAGACCCTCCCAGGATAAATAAATGACAACACTTGTTGCTGCCGAACATTTACGCAAGACCTTTGGCTCCACCCATGCTGTTGAGGATATTAATCTGAATATTGCCTCGGGAGAAATATACGGGCTGGTCGGTTCTGATGGGGCGGGTAAGACAACCACCCTGCGCCTCCTGGTTGGAGCGCTCAAACCCGATGCCGGTGATGCATCCATCTGTGGTTTTTCCGTCACCAGGCAAACCGAGCAGCTTCGCGCGCAGGTTGGATACCTGTCCCAACGTTTCTCGTTTTATGAAGACCTGACCGTGCTGGAAAATATCCGCTTTTTTGCCGAAGTGCGAGGCATCACCCGGCAAGATTGGCTGCCACGGTGCATGGAAATATTGGATTTCGTCGGCTTGGAACCGTTTAAAGATCGTCGTGCAGGTCAACTCTCCGGCGGGATGAAACAGAAACTCGGCTTGGCATCCGCACTGGTCACGCGACCAAGGGTGCTGCTGCTGGACGAACCCACCACCGGTGTGGATCCCGTCACGCGACAGGATTTTTGGCAACTGCTGATCAGGCTGATTTCAGCACCTCTTCAGGACTCTCGGACCGGGAAAGGGGGTGGGGATGGAGGGGAGGGAATCGCGGTCATCCTCACCACCCCCTACATGGACGAAGCCGCCCGCTGCCAGCGGGTGGGATTCATGCGCCTTGGAAGGATAATCGCTGAAGGAACACCTACGCAACTTCGCTCATCCCTGGAAGGTTGCATTCTTGAGGTGCGCGCCCTGACCCTTTCCCCGTTGCGGAAAGCTGCTGAGAATATTAAGAATGTTGAAGACATTCGGGCATTCGGGGATAAATTGCACCTGCGTGTCACCCCCGGGGAAGCGGATTCAGTCATCAATGCCCTGACCCGTGCATTTCCAGCGAACCAGGTCGAAGGGGTGAAAGTTCGATCCGTCCCGCCAACACTGGAAGATGTTTTCATCTCCCTTGCTGAATCTTGAACCTGATTCCTCACATAAATGTGAAAAACCATGCCTGAACCTGTCATCATTTCCGAAAACCTGACCCGCAACTTCGGTGATTTCGTTGCCGTGGATCATGTATCATTCACGGTGGATGGCGGGGAGATTATCGGCTATCTTGGACCGAATGGCTCCGGAAAAACCACCCTAATCCGCATGCTGCTGGGATTGTATGAGCCGTCCGACGGCAAAGCCACGGTGCTTGGTTTTGATGCATTCCGTCAATCGGAGCAGGTCCGTTCGCGCACCGGGTACATGTCACAAAAATTTGCCTTGTACGATGACCTGACGGTCAACGAAAACCTTGTTTTTTATGGTGGTATTTACGGGATCTATGACAAGAAGCGCATTGGTGCGACTCTTAACATGGTTGGCCTGGAGCCACATGTTTCAGAGCTGGCACGGGCACTTTCTGCGGGTTGGCGTCAAAGGCTTGCCCTGGCAATTGCACTTGTTCACCAACCCAAGCTGCTGTTCCTCGACGAGCCCACGTCGGGGGTTGACCCAACCGCCAGACGCAGTTTTTGGGACTTGATTTATGACCTTGCTTCCGGGGGAGTGACAGTTTTTGTCACCACTCATTATATGGACGAAGCCGAATACTGCGGAAGAGTGGGGATGATGCGGGAAGGCAAACTGCTGGCGCTGGATTCCCCCGCAGTGCTTAAAAACCAGGCTGTCCCCGGGGATGTGTGGGAGGTCCATGCTGAACCACTGCAGTTTGGGTTGAATGCCTGCAAGACCTGCCCGGGGGTGCTGCGCGTCGGGCTGGCTGGCGACCATTTAAGGATGATCACTGAAAGGGGAATGAAAAAGGCGGATCTGCGCCTCAAGCTGATCTCTGGTGGTTTGACAGTGGTCGAACTCGAGCGGGGTGAACCAACACTGGAGGATGTATTTTTATCCCTCGCTGGGGGAAAAAGCAAACAATAAAAGGGAGATCTTTTCCCATTTGGGATTTACAAGGTCTTCCTGGAAAGCCAGGTTCACAAATGTGTACCCAAGTGAGGCGTTATCGAGATTATTCCCCCACCATCTGGACCACCAGTTCCCTGTTACGCGGACGAATATCAAAATCCAAGTAAACCACTTGCTGCCATGTCCCAAGGGTCAGACTTTTCCCGACAAATGGGATGGTTAGTGAGGAGCCAAGCAAGGATGCACGCATATGAGAATGGCCGTTCCCGTCACCCCAGGTGGCATTGTGGGCATAGTCCCTCGTGGAGGGGATCAATTCTTCAAATAAACGCTTTAAATCAGCCACGGCGCCAGGTTCGAACTCGACAGTGGTCAATCCACTGGTCGAAGAGGGGCAAAACACCGTCAGAGTTCCATTGGTCAACCCAGATTCTGACACCAGGCGTCCCAGTTCCCTGGTGATGTCATTGATCTCAGTGTTTCCGGGGGACTTTATCGAAATTCTACCGGTCTTGACAGGCATTGTGAACTCCCTGGCTCATGATCACCTTTTCCCGCGGCGGATGACTTTGGATCCGAACCTGGCATTTAACTGGTCCAGTGCGGCTTGAAGCCGGCGTGATTTCTCTGATTCAGCGTCCCACAGGCCCAACTGGCGCAGGGGTTCCCCCAACCCGCTGATACCCACCCCAATCAGCCGGACGGCCTTCCCCTTTGGGCGCACCTTTCCAAGAAGATCAAGCGCCAGGCGGTATATCTCCAAATCCTGATCGGTCGGCTGGGATGTGGTGACCTGGCGGGTGAGGGTGGTAAAGTCAGGCCAGCGGATTTTAATCTTGACGGTGGTTCCAGCAATCCCAGCCTGGCGCAGGCGAAGACCAACAGTCGCTGAAAGGTCCCGCAGGGTATTTGATAAGCGCCTGTCATCGCGCACATCATCGGCGAAGGTTCGCTCCTGGCTGATGGATTTGGCCTCGTGACTTGTAGAAAGAGAACTTTCATCTATACCGCAGGCCCGAAGGTGCATTTCCCGACCATTTTCACCAAACCAACGCAAGAGATCCACTTCGGATCTGCGAGCAAGGTCTCCTATGGTTTTAATGCCATAACCAGCCATTTTAGCAGCGGTTTTTGGTCCCACACCCCAGAGCATTTCCACCGGCAGCGGCTCAAGAAAAGCGGCTTCTTTCCCGGCAGGTACGATGGTCACCGCGTTGGGCGGCTTGTCTTTGTTGGCTGTTTTCTTACCGACTTCAGTGGCGATCTTCGCCACCAGCTTGTTGGCAGCCACCCCGACCGAACACGGAAGTCCGAGTTCATCATTAACCCGCTTTTGAAGGCGCCGGGCGATGGACTCAGAAGCCTCGTGCAGGTCGCTGATATCCACAAACGCTTCGTCAATGGATATTTGTTCGACCAGTGGGGACAGGTCGTGCAGGCGCTGCATGACTTTACCAGACATCTCCCCGTAATTCCCCCGGTGGTGTGAAATGATCAGCAAGCCCGGGCAGAGACGCATGGCGCGGCTCGTCGGCATCGCTGAGCGGACCCCAAAGCGACGTGCCGCATACGAGCAGGAGGCTATCACGCCGCGTTCCCCGGGTCGACCACCCACTGCGAAAGCCTTGCCGCGTAAAGTTAGGTCATGCAATTCTTCAACTGCACAAAAGAAAGCATCCAGGTCAAGGTGCAGGATGGTGCGGAGCATAAATGGATTATATCGTAGGGTACCTGTGGTCGCGATGGCTATGGAAGGCTCAACCTGTGCAGAATTTTCTCCCCCATGCCGGCTGCTGGCTGCATAATGCGACTCTCGATTACATTGATTTCGAAGGGTTTTACCCGAATATTGGTCACGCCATTAGCATCCAATGTCACGACAACCAGGGCTGATTGGCGCGTTTCATCCAATCCACCCTGGTCGAACAGGGCATTTCCCACGCTGTATAAGACGAGCGATGAGCGGGCATCAGCCCCCAAATCTCCTGGAATTTGTATCCATCTGGCGGGTTGAATCACGTGCGGATGATGACCCCAAATGAGCACCGCACCTGCCGAGGCGAAATCCTGTGCCAAGGATTCCTGTCTCTCTGAAGCGCCGCCCTTGTATTCTGCCCCCCAGTGAATGGAAACAACCACCAGCGCCCCCCGAAGGCGTGCCGAGTGGATCGCCTGGAGGGCAGCATTTTCATCCAGCGGGGTGGAAATATCATCAAAAGCGAGAAAAGCGAGGCGAAGTCCCTTAATTTCCCGGAAGACGGGTTCCATCCCGGGTCCAATGGGTGTAACCCCTGCAGTCTCCAAGGCAGCCCTGGTCCATGCAGGTCCATCGGAACCACAGTCAAACGCATGGTTATTGGAGAGCGAAACCAGGTCTAAACCCCATTTGAACAGCAGGCTGGCGAGATCAGACAAGGCACACAGGGAGTAGGTCGAATTTGAGCTTGGAAGGACGGGGGATAAAGGACTTTCCAGGTTGGCGAGCGCCAAGTCCGCAGCAGCGAGATCCGGCAGTATATATGCCAGGGAGCCGGGCGCAGGGTGCACCCGGCGTCCAAGCACCAGGTCTCCAAGGAGAGCCAGGGTAACTTCCGGGTTTTTGGACTGACACCCAGCCGGGAAAATGATCAGCAGGGCCAGGAGAAACGCAAGGGCAGGCTTGATGCCTGCCCTTGCAGAAATCCGATTTTTCATGGGGCAATGAAAAGCTTCGTCCAATCAGGTTGGGGCCGATTAGTTCCAGCCTCGACCATCGCCTGCCATGCTTCGTCCGTCAATCGTCCCTCGGAAGGAACAGTGAACTCGTAGTACGAGTAAACTGCACCAACAGCCACCCGCCAGGGTGAATCAGGTAACACAACATATATCATGGTTGGCTGACCAATGCCTTCTTCCAGTGCCACCAGGGTGGCAAGGTCGTTCGTGCCGGTGGCAACATCAGCGACCAGGGCGGCTTTTTGGTCGCTCAGATCCTTGGACATGCCCCCAGCGGTATCTGCCGCAGCAAGGGTGAATTGTTCCAGGATCCCGCCCCAATAAAGGATGTGCCAATAATCATCATTGATGATGGTGCTGCCGGACAATTCCTGTTGGGATATCCTCTCCAGGAACTGCAATTCTGAGATCAAGTTTTCAAGGTTGGTGCGGATGAGGTCGGTGAGCAGACTGCGTGACTGGAGTCCGTCATAAGTCATCTGCGCCAGGGCCAAGAGACGGGCATATGCCTCGGGATTGGGTTCCACGTAACCATGCGGAGGTTGGTCGGCTCCACCACCCCCTCCCATCTCAGCCATCACCTGCTTGGCGTACAGGATAGTATCGTGCTTGAGTTCAGTCCAGGAACCAAGAGCAGTTTGCAGGTCCTTGCGAACCCAAGCCTGGGTCTGCATGAATGGTGGATAGGCGCTCCCCTTTGGTTCGATGAGAGGTTGAAACGCGTACAACCAGGCCCAATAAAGGTTCTGTGTCCAGGAATCATTGCCGAGGGCGGCTACCTGGCTTTTTACTTTGGTCATCTGGGTGTCAAAATTGACATATTGGTCTTCGCCCAGACCTTTCAGGATGCTGTAAGCTTCTTCCGACCCCATGGCAGAGAAGAAATCCAGTGCTTTTGGGAGACCGCGCGGTTTTGTGATAGTGCCGACGTTGCGCCAAATCACCTGTCCAAATACATATGCATCCAGGGTGAACCGCTGCCCCATGAATCGGAAGCCCTTGGTGACCTGTTCCTTGTCCTGGGAGATCCAGACCCACATCGAGTTGATCTGGGGAGGGGGGAGAGTCTTGGTGGCATTCATAAACTGGTCGAAAAGGGTCGCATCGGCGAATTTATTCAGGTCTGGATTTGCACCAAAGATCCGGTCAGAAAGAGCCGCGTATTCGAGGTATCCAAGATCGTCGGCTTTTCCGACAATAAAGACGGTCGGTTCATAAATATTTTGCCACAATTTAGCCGCGGAAGAGCCATCCGCAGCGGTGGTTGTACGCAGTGCCTGGGTCACCAGCAGGGCTCGCCGGGTCTCAAAATCATCAACCAAGCGGAAAGTGAGGCGGCCATACCACATCATGGCTTTAAAATATTTCTTCAAGTCCTCGCTGCGTGTATAATGCCCGCGGGGGACATACTGCCCGTAGACCTCGATCAGTTTTAGGTCATCCGGCAAATCTGGACGATCCCAAATTGGCGAGACAGCCGCACTTCCAGCAGCATTAATCAATGCCAATTCCGCATTGACCAGGTCGGTCACTTCGGCTGGTACGGGGTCTGACAAGCCAAGAAGTTGAGAAGCGACAGCGAAATAAGCGACATTCCGGCGGGCTGGCTCTTCGAGCGCGGTGCCTCTCAAGGATTTGTATTGACTATATGTTGAGCTCAGCATGATGCTGGTCAGTGACTTGAGATCAGCGATGAAGTGGCTGGTTTCCAAATCACGCAGCATTTTGTCAAATAGCAGGTGGTAAATGTGGTAAACCGAGTCGGTGGTAATGAAAACAGGAACCTCGGAGTATCGATAATGTTCATAGATCTGGTAGAACTCACGGTATTGACCTGCTACCGGGGATGCCACGGCAAATCCGTTTTTTGCCAGGAGAGCACGTTGGGCATCTGTGAGTGAACCCATATCGTGACCCTCCACCTTGCTCAGATCCAAGGGTAAGGTGTAACCCCCTCCTTCGAATGTTTGGGGCAGGACGGCAGCGACCAAATTATATGGAGCGAACGGAGGTGGGTAGATCTCCGTCAGCGGCGATGAGGGGGAAGGGGTGACCAGGGGCGACTTGAGCGGCGGGGTGATCGGCGAGGGTGTGATGGGGATTGTCGTTGTCAAGCAAGCAGACTGGATGATCATCACAGCCAGAAATGCCCAAAGTATTTTCCTTAGATTTGTTTTCATGCTCTCCTCCTTATGGAACAAGAATCAGGATACGGCCATCGCTGACCCGGACCGGGGTCATTTGGTCAAAAAGTCCTTCTTTATATGAGACGACGGTGAAGCCAAAACCGTTCCATTCCCAGACCTTCAAAATTTGAGCTGGTGCGGTTTTAATGTCTGCATACCGGCCTTCCAGCACGGCCAGTTCCTGGGTATTGTCCCCATCCAGGTCTGCAGCAATGAAGGATGTGACCGGGTCCGCCAATGCCGAACCAGCCCAAAGTTCACGATACACCCCCTGTTTCCAATGGACAAGTATCATGTGACAGGATTGTCCTGCGGAATTTTGAAAATCGGTGATGCGCCCGCCGTTGGGCAGCCATTTATCCACGGGCCAGGGCTTGAATGGGCGCCAAACTAAGAGGATTACCTCTGGGTGTCCATCGTGATCCAAATCGCTGATGGCTGCCTGGATAACATTCCATCCCGCTGGGCTTTGCCAGACTGTCTGACCGAGGGATACGATCGATAGAAGGGTTCCGGATAATTCCAGGGTTTCCGGGAAAGCATCATCATTGAGATCGGACTGGGAAACGGGGAGGATGGGATGGTTTCCGGCTGGGACGGACACTGGGATTAAACCACCTGGTCGCAATTCCATGGCGATCAACCGGGAGGGCGAGGCTTGATGGAGCATTCCGAGGGCCAATAAAATAAAAGGCAAAAATTTTCGCCGCATGCTATTCTTAAATCATCATCCATCCGGTTAATGGGAGCATCTTCCAGCGGTCCGGGGATGATAACTATTTATACTATAAAATACCCTATAAAATGGATACTCCATTTTTTCGCAATTGCGTTATGATTAGCCCGGAAAGGAACTTTTTGGCCCTTTTTTCGTCTGTGTTTTACTCACAGGACGTTCAGGCCTGTGCCTTTGGTTATAAGGAGGATGAAATGAAATTCCGACGCATTTTGATCCCGGCTGTGGTTATTGTGACTATGCTGGCGCAGTTCGTCCCTGGAACAATCCTGGGACCCCGGCCAGTGGCTGCAGTTACAGCATGTGACGCGGCCGAGTTCGTGGCTGATGTAACCATCCCGGATGGCACCAGTTTTGCCCCTGGTGCAGCCATGGTTAAGACCTGGCGGCTTAAAAATACCGGCACCTGCACGTGGAGCACATCTTATGCCATCGCTTTTACGGCTGGTTCCAAGATGGGCGCTCCATCAGCCGTGAACCTGCCCTCCAGCGTTGCCCCGGGTGCCACCGTGGATGTGACCGTTAACATGACGGCTCCAACAGCTTCCGGGCATTATCGCGGAAATTGGATGCTGCGGAATGCCTCCAGCGTCCTTTTTGGAGTGGGTCCTTTTGGTACCTGGACGTTTTTCGTCGACATTGTGGTCAGTGCAGGCTCCACGCCTTCATATGATTTTGTGAGCAATGCCTGCTCAGCCGTTTGGACAAGCGGTGCTGGGAGCCTAACCTGCCCCGGCACGGACGGTGATGCAAAGGGCTTTATACAAAAACTGGATGCACCCAAACTTGAAAATGGAACCACCGGCCCGGCGGGTTTACTGACCGCCCCGCAGAATATCACGGATGGCTATATCCAGGGTGTTTATCCGGCCCTCCTGGTGCAAAGCGGTGATCATTTCCGATCCATCCTTAACTGCCAATTTGGCGCGACTGGATGCTTTGTCACCTTCCAGTTAAATTACCAGATCGGCACCGGTCCCGTGCAGACTTTAAAATCATTCAAGGAAAAAATCGACGGATTGTACTATAACCTGGACGTCAATCTATCCTCCCTCGCTGGACAAAATGTCAGTTTTATCCTTAAGGTTCTTGCCACCGGTTCTCCAACCGGTGATCGTGCAGTTTGGTCCGGACCGCAGATCACGCATGCTGGTGGTCCCATACCCCCGCCCACCTCAGGTTGCGATAAAGGCACATTCGTTGCCGACGTCACCATTCCTGATGGAACATCCATGGCCGGTGGCGCAGCGTTTGTCAAGACATGGCGGGTTAAGAATACCGGTACCTGCACCTGGACCACTTCATACAGGCTGGTATTTGCAGGTGGGGATTACATGGGAGTGACTGCGTCAGCCTTCATCCTGCCTTCCAGTGTTGCCCCGGGGGGGACGATCGATTTGTCCCTCAACATGATCGCCCCGATCACACCGGGAATTTATTTCAGCCACTGGAAACTGCGCAATGCCTCCGGCGCTGATTTTGGTTTGGGCCCAAGCGGTACCAACACTTTCTTCGCCAAAATCAATGTAGCCAGTTCATACAGCACGGCTTATAGTTTTGCAGCGAATGCCAGTTCTGCCGCCTGGTCCAGTGGAGCCGGCGCCTTGCCGTTCCCGGGGGCGGATGGAGATTCACGCGGCTTTGCACTTCCACTTGGCAGTCACCATATGGAAGACAACACTACCAGCCCCGAAGGACTGCTAACCTTCCCACAATCCGTGACTGACGGTTATATTCAGGGAATTTACCCCGCATTTACTGTCCAGAACGGTGATCACCTGCAATCTTACGTGGGCTGCCAGTACGGCGGACCAGCGACCTGCAACGTGATCTTCCGGCTGGCATACCAGATCGGAGCCAATCCGGTGGTGAATTTGGGTTCTGCCACCGAGGTACAGGATGGCCTGGTTTTCCGCATGGACTCAGACCTCTCATCCCTGGCTGGACAGAATGTCAAATTCATTTTGCGCCTGGAAGCCTTTGGTTCTGCAACCGGAGACCGGGCGGTCTGGTCTCAACCCCGGATCGTTCGCAGCGGTGTACCTGTTCCCCCGCCTCCTCCAACCCCCACACCCTTCATAGGACCCAATGCCGACCTGTCAATTTCCATCAATGACGGCGCGAGCGGATACACCAAGGGCGGCTCCACCACTTATACCGTTGTGGTTAACAACGCGGGTCCTTACAGTGTCACCGGAGCCAGTGTACTGGTGACCAAGCCGACCCAGATCACCACCTGGACTGTCACGTGCGTCCCGGATGCCGGGGCTACCTGCACTGCCGGTCCAACCACGCCTGCCGGGAATTTCTCCGACCTGGTCAACCTTCCGGTGAGCAAAAAGATCACCTATACTATTGTTGCCAACATCAGCGCCTCGGCGACGGGTAATATCGTTGCTACGGCTACCATCACCAACCCCGGCCCGACCCCAGATCCCAACATGGCCAACAACACGGCCACAGATACCGATGCCGGACCAAGCGCTGACCTGGCGATAACCATCTCCGATGGAATAAGCACCTGGCCACCTGGTGGTACAACCACCTACTCGGCTGTCGTGATTAACAACGGTCCTCTGGATGTTACTGGAGCGGTCTTTAATGACAACAAACCCGCCCAGGTAGTCAGCTGGACCTGGACCTGCGCGCCGGATTCTGGAGCCTCCTGCGGAGCCGGCGGCAGCGCTGCACCGATTACCGATACGGCCAACATCCCGGCTGGCAAGAAGGTCATTTACACCATCGTTGCCACTTTGAGTACCAGCATCCCTGGCAACCTGGTCAATACGGTCACTATTACACCTCCAGTGGTCACCCCGGATCCCGATATGTCCAACAACACCGCCGCGGATACCGACATTGGTCCCACTGCCGACCTGTCAGTCACCAAGACCGATGGTGTGAGCTATTACGAGGTCGGAACCCGCACCTACACCATCCGGGTGTTCAACAACGGCCCACAGACCGTCATTGGCGCCACCTTTAACGATACCCTCCCAGCCCAGGTAACGGGTTGGACCTGGACCTGCGTGCCAGACTTCAGTTCCTCCTGTACTTCGCCTGGTGCCATTGGAGCCGTTCCTTTCACCGATACCATCAATCTCGCTGTCGGGCAGGGTGTTACCTACACGGTCGTGGCGTCTATCGGCGCGGTGAGCGGTAACCTGGTGAATACTGCCTCGATCAGTGCACCCGGTGCCATTCCGGATCCTGTACCCGCCAACAATAGTGCCACAGATACCGATGCACCTCCAACGGCTGATCTCGCGATCACCAAGACTGACGGGATTTCAATCTACCCGCCTGGTGGCGATGTCACCTACACCATTGTTGTTTCCAATAATGGACCCGTCGATGCCATCGGTGCCGTAGTTAACGACAATATATTGGTCGGTCAAATCAGCAGCTGGATCTGGTCCTGCGTAGCCGACAGCGGTGCAACCTGTACCTCACCCGGTGTGCCGTCAGCAGCGAATTTCACTGATACAGTCAACATCCCGGCCGGCAAGAAGATCACCTATACCGTGGTTGCCTCCGTGAGTGCTGCATCGGTCGGCGCCATGACCAACCTGGCAACAGTCGCCTCTCCTGGTCCAGCCTTGCCTGATCCAATCCTGGGCAATAACTCGGCCAGTGACACTGACGCCCACCCATCTGCCGACCTGGCAGTCACCATCAGCGACGGTGTGCTCACCTATGTACCTGTACCACCGGGTGCGTTCCCTCTCATTTACACCATCGTGGTCACCAATGCTGGTCCTTCGAATGTGGTTGGTGCCGTGGTCAGTGATACTCTACCTGCAGGCTTGCTTAGCTGGGATTGGAGCTGCGTACCTGACCTGGGTGCCACCTGCACCNNGCACCTCCTGCGGTCATCATTGACGACCCCAACCTGGTGAACAACACCGCAGTGGATACCGATACCCTGGCCCCATAAAAATATTCTTCAAGGGGTTCCCATAAACAATCCCAGGCTGCACATTTGTGCAGCCTGGGATTTTTAATGCCCCTTTTTTACTCTTCAGGTTCCTTGCGACCCTTCGCAATGATCTTNNGGCGGATCCACCCGCACCTGGGCACCGTAATAGATTTTCAACTGGCGGCCGGCGTGGGAAGGAGCCGGGTGGGCATCCTGGGCATCCCTCAGGACACGGTTAAGCATGGAGGTGGTGATGCGTGCCATTCGTTCTTCCTGGACACGCAAGGCCATAGGCAGCACCTGGTCCACACGCTGACCGGTCTTTGCCGAGATAAACAGCAGGGGAACATAATCCATGAAATTAAGTTCCCGCCGTACATGCCGGGTGTAGTTTTCCACCGTTTCGCTGTCTTTCAGGATGGTATCCCACTTGTTGACCAACACGACCGTGCTCTTCCATGCGTCAAGGATAAATCCGGCGATGTGGGTATCCTGGGAAGTAATTCCATCTGCGGCATCCACCAGCAACAGGGCCACGTCCGCGCGCTCGATGGCTTTGAAGGATCGAAGCACGCTGTATTTTTCCACGCCGTGTTCGATCTTACCTCGCCGCCGGATGCCAGCAGTATCAATAAGTGTGACCTTCAGGCCATCCACATCGAGATGCGTATCAATTGCATCGCGGGTCGTACCCGGGATGGGGGAGACAATGGCGCGTTCGTGCCCGACCAATTTATTGAGCAGGGATGATTTCCCGGAGTTGGGTTTTCCGACCAGAGCAATTTTGATGGATTCATCTTCCCCGGTCTCTGGTTGGGGCGGGAAGGAGGCAACCAGATCATCCAGCAGGTCACCCGTGCCGGTGCCGTGGATGGCAGACAGGGGGTAGGGGTCTCCCAATCCCAATTCATAGAATTCAGCGACCGCGCTTCGTTGCTTGGCATTCTCGCATTTATTGACCACCAGGAAAATAGGCGGCCACGGCTGCCCAGCCACTTTTTTTTGATACCGGCGCAGGATCTCAGCCACTTCGCGGTCAGGCGAGGTCACCCCCGAAGTACTGTCAGTAAGAAACAACACCGCATCCGCGTCCCGGACTGCCATCAGCGCCTGGGCACGGATTTCAGGGATAAAATCCGCCGAACCTATCGAAAG